>CACMQL010000014.1 GCA_902615835.1 uncultured Verrucomicrobiota bacterium | reverse complement strand
AGATTACTTGGGGTAGAGAAAGACTCAGACAAAAGATATAAGGGCCAAAGGAGTTGGGATTTTAATGTAAGCAAGCAGGGATGGCGCTACCATATGAGTGATATTATGGCTGCTATTGGGATCGAGCAGTTGAATCGTTTTGACGAAATTGCAGTTAAGCGAAAAGCAATTGCAATCGCATACACAAATGAACTTAAAAATAGCGATAAGTTAAAATTTATAGATCACGATTACGAAGAAGTTATTCCCCATATTTTTCCAATTATATTAGCAGATGGAAATTCACGAGATGACACATCCAATGCACTAAACCAATTTGGAATACAAACGGGAATTCATTATAATCCCAACCACTTACATTCCTTCTTCAAGAAGAGTATAAAATCAGAAACGGTCTTGAGTGTAACAGATAGTATTTACCATTCTTTACTCACATTACCTCTACATGAAGAAGTTAGTAAAAATGATGTGAAATACATCGTAGAAAAACTAACTGGTATTCTAAAGTAGGATACATGTTTGAGTCTGTAATCGAACCATCTCCACTGGTGAGTGTGATTATGAATTGCTATAATGGAGAAAAATATCTTCGGGAGGCAATTGATAGTGTATTAGCACAGACATATACAAACTGGGAAATTATCTTTTGGGATAATCAATCTACTGATTCAAGTGCTGAAATCATAAAATCTTATAATGATTTAAGAATTAAATATTATTATGCTCCAAAACACGCAGTTCTATATGCTGCAAGAAACTATGCCTTAGAAAAGGCAAAAGGAGAATATATTTCCTTTTTAGATTGTGATGATATTTGGTATGAAAATAAATTGGAAAATCAATTAAAATTATTTAATAACGAAAATATTGGATTTGTGTGTAGTAATTTTAATATTATCGACACGAATAAAAATGTATTAAGAAAAGCATATATAGAACCAAGTTATAATGGTAAAGTTTTCAGAAAATTAGCTAAAAATTATAAAGTGGGTATGTTGACACTAATGATAAAGAAAACTGCTTTTGAGGCACTCGATGAAAAGTTTAATGATAACTATTCTATTATAGGAGATTATGATATTGTTTTAAGACTATCAATGAAGTTTCAAATGAACACATCAAATCACTATTTAGCAGGATATCGTGAACACGAAAATAATTACTCTAAAAACGAAATTATTCATATAGATGAATTCAAAAACTTTTTGCTTCTGCGCAAAGAGAGAATATTAAAATACGACTTTATTGCGTACAGATTTATCGAAAATAGCTATTACAAAAAATTAATTAAATATAACTTTAGAAATAAGTTAAAAATAGAGATTTTAAAGAATTTTACCAATTATAATTTACAGTGTAAGATATATTCTTTATTGTTATATTTGTTACCATATAAAACTTTGACTGTGTATAAATTTTTTAAAGGTTGAGAAAGTTAAGAATTGTAGTATTTGTACCAAATTTGACTGTTGGTGGTCTAGAAACAGCTTTTATAAATTTAGCCCATGCCCTGAATAGGTACGGTCACTATGTATATCTTGTATGTGGTCATACTAATGGCGTGCTTTATTCTAGAACTGAAGGGTTGAATGTGTTGAGTTTGAATTCAAACAATGTTTCTAAATGTATTGTTCCTTTATTAAAAGTGGTGTACAAATACAAAATAGATTTTGTTATTACTGGTATGTTTCACTGTAATCTTGCAGGAATAATTATAAAGTTAATATGTAATTTATTGAAAATTAACTCTAGATTTATTACTAGTATACATACAAATAGAAATGTATTCATTAAAAATGCATCAATTTATGAAAAAATAATCGTAAAAATGCATAATATATTCATTAAACATACTGATGCAAATGTGTGTGTTTCAAAAGGTGTCTTGGAGGCCGAGACTAAAACGGTTACTGAACAAATGAAAATGAAATCATTTTATATTCCAAACATAATTTTAAAAGATAATACTCCAAATTATAAAACTAATTTTATCTTTAAACCAAATGAACCAATAAAATTTCTATATGTTGGCCGACTGTCAAAAGAAAAAAAGGTCTTACAACTCGTTAAATGGTACCATAAATACTTACTTTCTGATACATGTTTCCAAAATAACACTTTTACAATACTTGGAGACGGACCCGAATATAATTCTATTTTTAATTATGTTTCAGTAAATAATCTTTCTTCTAATATAACTCTGCACGGGTTTGTGGATAACCCAGTCCCTTTTTATGTTTCTCACGACATATTATTGTTAAATTCTCAATTTGAAGCACTATCAAATGTTATAGTTGAAGCGATTGCTCACCAGTGTTTAGTAATTTCATCAAACTGTAATTTTGGTCCTTATGAAATTTTACAAAATAAGTATGGTTATCTCTTTGAAATAGATGATGAAGAAGAATTTATTAAAATAGTTACCTCCGACCTTTACAAAAAAAGATTGTGTTACGATACACGAAAAGTTGTAGAATTATATACCGAGGATTCTGTATTACGAAACTACAACTGTCTTTTTCATAACATCCTTTCAAATTGAATTTAAAAAGGTTTTCTTTCAGTCTTTTAATTATAAAGTTTCTATAAAGTGATGTGAAATACATAGTCGAAAAACTAATTGTAACTCTAAGTATTAATACATGACTGAGACTGTAATAAAATCGTCTCCATTAGTTAGTGTGATTATGAATTGCTATAATGGAGAAGAATATCTTCGGGAGGCAATTGATAGTGTATTATCGCAGACCTACACAAATTGGGAAGTTATCTTCTGGGATAACCAATCAACTGATTCTAGTGCAAAAATAGTAAAATCATATAGTGATAAAAGGATAAAATACTTTTATGCTCCTGAACATACCGTGCTTTATGCAGCAAGAAATCATGCTTTATCAAAAGCAAAAGGTGATTACATTGCATTCCTCGATTGTGACGACTGGTGGGATAAATCAAAACTAAAACTACAGATTAATTTGTTTGATATTGAAAATGTGGGATTAGTGTACAGCAATGCTCGATTACATTATCAAGGTAAAGGAAAAAATAAAATAATTTTTAAAAGCCTTCCTGAAGGATATATATATGGGGATTTGCTTAAAAGATATTGCGTCGTTCTTTCCTCTATTGTGGTAAGTAAAGAAACCATTAATTTGTTAGAAAGAAAATTTGATAATAGATTTCAAATTATAGGGGATTTGGACCTAATTTTGAGACTCTCAACTATAACTGTGACCAAATGCGTAAATGAAGCAGTTGTTAATTACAGATGGCACGGTAACAATTTATCGATTAAACAGATTGATAAGAAGATTTATGAAGTTAATATTCTAATTACAGACTTACTTAAAAATAAGAAAATAGCGGAACACAAAAATTTTAAATTCTTATACAGTTTGATTCAAGATATTAAAATTCAAGAATTTTTAAGAAACAAAAGAAGATTAAAAGTTATTATGGAGTTATTTAGTTATCCATTTTGCTTTAAAAAATTGAAATATATCCTTGCAACAATTTTGCCCTACAGTGTTACTAATTACTTTATGAAGTTTAAAACATGATAAGTAGAAAATATTTAATATTTTATGGTATTTTATTATCTTACTTTTTTGCTTTCTCTGATTTGTACATGTTATCACTAAATCTTTATGCAAGTGGTTTTGAAACTAGTACTTTATCATTCATAAAAGTGTTCAAAGATGTTTACTATATCTTAATTTTATATTTTGTTTTAATTAAAATAAATAACAATCAATTTGTTTTTATATTTATGATATTACTATTTATTTTACCATCTCTAGCGTACACAGTATTGGGTAATGGTCTTTTAACTGTATTGTTTGGTTTAAGATGGATTTTACCATTCGTTGTAGGAGGCTGTCTTCTGTTTAGTGATTACAGGGAAAAGTTTTCAACTAAAAATGCATATTTTATATTAAGTTTTATGTTCTTTAATATTGCAATCCAATTATTACAAACTTACCTTTTCACTAATCACAGATATTTCAGCGAAGAACTTGGTGTATTACGTTCACCTGGAATGTTTTTCTTACCTTCCGCCTCATCTTTTATTATGTGTTTTTCATATCTATATATAAAAAAATGCCACATTAATAAATTAGTCAGTACGAGTTTGTGTAACTGTTCACTATTCATTTTTTCTTATTCAACTTTCCTTGCTGACTCTGCATCTGCTATTGGCATTGTAATTATATGCGTAATGTTCCATTTCAAAATTTTAAAATCTAACATAAAAGGTTTCTTAATTTCTTTTTTATTAATTATTATATCAATATTGGCTATTGTTAATTTTTCACCAAGAGGGCTTGATATTCTTGATCGTTCTCTACTTGCTCGGATTGATTTATTTTTAAATAATCTCCAAAATTTTAATGTAGTTTCGAACAACTTCGGTTTAGCAACTTCTGCAGGAATACAACTTAGTGATTTCAACGGATATATTACTCTAGAATCTTCACTTAGTACAATTTTTTACAATGCTGGTTACTTATCTGGTTTTGTTTTAATGTTTTTCTATATTCTTTTATTATATGTAGCTTTTTTAAGAAACAAAGTATCTCAAAATGTTGTCCCATGTTTATTGCTTTGTGCATCAAGTTTCATTACGCTTAATTCCTTCGAGTTCTTCCCACTAGGTGCTTTAATATTTGTTGGGATTAGGAATTATTAATCTCAAACACCAATTTATATAAATTGCGATTTATTTTCTTTTTTTTCATATATTTGTTTAACTTATCATAAATTTAAACATAGTTTTAATTTTTTTACGTCGTAATAAAATCTTACTTTTATGAAATTATTAAAAAAATTATTTACTAATAATTTTACCTACAATTATAATCTTTTTTATTCATATATTCTTACAAAAATATTCTATTTTAATTGTCGGTTAATAAGGTATCCTATTTTCATTAGGGGAAAAAATAAGATATATTTAGGAAAAAATTTTACATGTGGTCGTTTTAATCGTATAGATGCTTTTGGAGAAAACGCAGAAATCAAGTTTGGTTCAAATGTTCAAATCAACGATTATAACCATATCGCTGCTGTATCTAAAATTTCTATTGGAGATGATTGTTTAATAGCGAGTAATGTATTTATTAGCGACCATAACCATGGTATATTTTCTGATCATACACTGGCAGCTACAGTTGTTAATAATAAGTTTAGATCTGTTCAAAGGTCTGTTCATTTGCACACAAATCCTTCTGATTTCTATTCTCAATCTGATTTGTCGGCAAAACCAATATTCATTGGTAATAATGTCTGGTTAGGCGAGTCTGTTATTATTCTTCCTGGTATTAAAATTGGTGATGGTTCTATAGTAGGAGCAGGTTCAGTTGTTACCAAAGATTTAGATAGTCTATCCATATATGCTGGAAATCCTGCAAGAAAAATAAAGTTTTTCGATCATAAAAGAAAGAAATGGATAAAAGTTTAGACATGTTCTTTTTTATTCCTAAATTTGATATGTTATTAAATTTAAAATGAATAAAAAGTTAATTGTTATTTCAGCAATTAATTTTGTTGAGGGTGGACCACTCACTGTTTTACACAATCTCTTAGATGCTTTTAATTCAATAAATTCTAATAACTTCCGTATAATCGTTTTAATAAACAAAAAAGAGCTTTTAAAAGATTACCATTTTGATTACATTGAGTTTAGAAACTCAAAGAGGTCATGGTTTTTACGCCTTTATTATGAATATATATATTTTTATTTTTTGTCTTCTCGTTTAAATCCTTATATATGGTTTTCTTTACATGACATATCACCGTTTGTTAAATCTTCTTACAAATTAGTATATTGTCACAATCCAGCACCTTTTTATAATACAAATCTTAAAGATTTCTTCCTTTGTCCAAAGTTTTATCTTTTTTCTAAATTTTATTTATTTTTATACAAATTCAATATCAAGAGCAATGACTATGTAATAGTTCAACAAGAATGGTTGCGGAATGAGTTTTCAAATTTTTTTAATAAATCCAATATTGTGGTTTCGCATCCAGTTTCAACTACCCATAAGTCCTTTAACATTTCTATCGAAAAATTTTTCAACGATAAACTTATTCTCTTTTATCCAGCTTTTCCTAGATCTTTTAAAAATTTTGAAGTCGTTTGCGAAGCGATATCTTTACTAGAAAAAAAATTACAGGAAAACATAGAATTACGCTTGACGATTCATGGCAACGAAAATCGTTATTCACGGTTCATTTACAGAAAGTATAAATCATTAGATTCGATCAATTTTGTTGGTCTTAAAAATAAGATTCAAATCATCGATGAGTACAATAATGCATCTTTCATTATATTCCCTTCAAAACTTGAAACATGGGGTCTCCCTATTTCTGAAACAAAAGAGTTAAGTAAGCCACTTCTAGTTTCTGATCTTCTCTATGCTAGGGAAACTGTTGGTAATTACGACATGGTTAATTTTTTGTCTCCTGATGAACCTCAAAAATGGGCAGATTGCTTCAAGGCAATTTGCGATGGAAATTTCAAATTTTCAGGAAACACTCTTGAAACCCCTGCTGAACCTTTTGCAAAAGATTGGTATTCGCTTTCATTATTTGTTTTAAATCTGTAATACGATAATGAGAACTTTATTTACTTTTTCAATTGTAAGTCATAATCAGGCAATTCTTGTTAACAACCTTCTTGAAGACTTAAATAATATTAAAGAAAGATCTTTTGATGTTATCGTAACTTCTAATATTTCCGAAACTGTACCCATAAACCAAGTACACAACTTTTCACTTACACTACTTAAGAATGTTAATCCTCTTGGGTTTGGAGCAAATCATAATCAAGCATTTCTACACTGTAAATCAGACTATTTCGTAATTCTAAATCCAGACATTACAATTGACGAAATTAACATGAATAGTTTAATATCGCATTTTCAAGACAAAAGTATCGGCATTGTTGCTCCTGCAGTTGTTAACCCTCTTGGTTTTGTAGAAGATAGTGTTAGAGATTTTCCTACCCCATTAAATTTACTTCTAAGAATACTTCGCTTGCGAAAATGCATTATTCCTTCCGATATATCTATTGTTGATTGGGTTGCAGGAATGTTTATTTTAATTAAAAGGGATGTTTTTGTTGGAGTGAATGGTTTTGATGAAAAAAGATTTTATATGTACTTTGAAGATGTTGATTTATGTAAACGTGTTCATAAAAAAGGATATTCAATAATATACGATCCTACCCAGAAAGTTATTCACGACGCAAGGAGATCCAGTAGGAGGAACATCCGACATATTTCTTGGCATCTTTCAAGTATGCTACGATATTTTACAAATTATTAATTAAGGTTTTGTCGAAAATTTGTTTTTTAAAATTCTCGTTATTTTTCTATTATAAATTTTTATGAAATACCTTTTGATTGGAAAAAATGGTTATGTTGGACAAAAGTTTTGCTTAATTCCAAAACTTAAAAATAACTTAATTTCAATTGGAAGGGATACTTTAAACTACTACGACAAGGCACTTCTAAGTAATTTTATCATAAAAATAAGATTCGTTTTTTGATTAATGCAGCTGGGTATACCGGAAAGCCTAATGTGGATGCCTGCGAACTGGCAAAAGCAGAATGTTTATCTGGAAACGCGGTATTGCCGGGGATTATTCGTGAAGTTTGTGAAGATTTGAACATACCATGGGCTCATGTTTCCAGTGGTTGTATCTATTCCGGAATAAGGCAGGACGGTAAGGGTTGGGCAGAAGAAGATGAACCCAATTTTTCATTTCGATCACCTCCCTGCAGTTTTTACAGTGGTACCAAGGCTTTAGGTGAAGAAGTACTTGAGGGTGCAGAAAACTGTTACATCTGGAGGTTACGGATACCTTTTAATGATGAGCGAAGTCCAAGGAATTACCTTCAGAAATTACTGAATTACGATTCCTTGCTGGAGGCTGAAAATTCAGTTTCTCATTTGGATGAGTTTGTTCAAAAGTGCGTTGAATGTTTCGAGAAAGAAGTCGAACCAGGAATTTACAATATGACGAATCCTGGTTCCGTTACTACCCATCAGGTCACCGAATGGATGAGAGAAGAAGGTGTAACGGATAAACAATTTAAATTTTTTGAGGATGAGGAACAATTTATGAATAAAGCGGCAAAAACACCTCGTTCTAATTGTGTGCTGGATACCACAAAAGCAGTAAAGGCTGGTATTGGAATGAGACCCGTGGAAGAAGCTATGCGTGAATCTATAAGAAAAATGGCTAGACCGGTCGGAGTATGAAAAATATTTTAGTCACTGGAGGTCTTGGGTTTATCGGGTCCAATTTCATTCGTTTACTGTTGGGTCAGACCGATTGTGAAAAGGTAATCAATCTGGACAAGCAAACTTATGCTGGTAATCCTGAGAATTTAGCCGATTTTGAGGGCGACCCCCGTTATGCTTTCTGCAAAGGTGATATTTGTGATGGTGAGTTAGTATCGAATTTACTTTCTAAACATCAACCAGACGCAGTCGTCAATTTTGCGGCCGAGAGTCATGTGGATCGCTCTATTGATGGGCCAGAGCCCTTTGTGCAAACCAATGTGGTCGGTACCTTACGATTATTGGAAGCTTTTAAAACATATCATCAATCTCAAAACGAAGACCGTCAAAAAGGCCTTCGTTTTTTACATGTATCTACGGATGAAGTATACGGATCATTAAAACCTGAAGATCCTGCTTTCTGCGAAACTACACCATACGCCCCGAATAGCCCGTATTCCGCTTCCAAGGCATCGGCGGATCATTTAGTTCGTGCGTATTATCATACCTTCGGACTGCCGGTTCTAACTACCAACTGCTCCAATAATTACGGCCCTTATCAGTTTCCGGAAAAGTTGATTCCTTTAATGATTTTGAATGCTTGTGAAGGAAAAAGCCTTCCTATTTATGGGGACGGATCAAACATCAGGGATTGGTTGCATGTGGAAGATCATTGCTCCGGAATTTTATCAGTCCTAAGAAAGGGAAGGGTGGGGGATACATATTGCATTGGTGGAGCTTCAGAAAAGACAAATATGGAAGTTATTGATACACTATGCAATATTTTGGATCGGCACCATCCTATTGGAGCACCTCATAATCAATTGAAGACTTTTGTTACAGATCGCCCGGGACATGATCATCGGTATGCAATTGATTTTTCTAAGATTAAAAACGAGCTGGGTTGGCAACCTTCCTATTCCTTTGAAGAAGGTATGGAGCAAACTGTGGAATGGTACCTGAACCATCAAGAATGGTGCGAGAATGTGACTTCAGGGAAGTACCAGCGAGAAAGGCTGGGCATCTAATGACCAACCGAAAGGGAATCGTATTGGCTGGCGGATCAGGAACCCGCCTTTACCCACTGACGATGGCGGTAAGCAAGCAGTTGATGCCGGTTTATGACAAGCCCATGATTTACTACCCGATCTCCATAATAATGCTTTCCGGGATTCGAGAAATTCTGATTATTTCCACTCCACGAGATTTACCTTTGTTCAGAGAACTTTTGGGTGATGGATCTCGTTTTGGAGTCTCTTTTTCTTATGAGGGACAACCCAACCCTGATGGCTTGGCTCAGGCGTTTCTCATTGGAGAACATTTTCTTGGAGATGCTCCATCAATTTTAATATTAGGAGATAATGTTTTTTACGGACATGAATTGGAGAAAACCCTCTATGATGCCAAAGCTAAGGAGTTGGGTGCCATGATCTTTGGATATCATGTTTCGGATCCTGAAAACTACGGAGTGGTTGAGTTTGATAAATCCGGAAAAGCGGTGTCGCTTGAAGAGAAACCCGAAATTCCTAAATCAAAATATGCAGTCCCTGGACTTTATTTTTACGATCAGCAAGTTTGTGCGATTGCAAAAGAATTAAAACCATCTCCCCGGGGGGAACTCGAGATTACCGATTTAAACCGGGTTTACCTAGAGGCAGGAAATCTTTCGGTTGAGGTAATGGGGAGAGGCACGGCTTGGTTAGATACAGGTAGTCAAGATAATTTGGCATCGGCTACGGAATTCGTTAAAGTAATCGAGCGACGCCAAGGATTGAAGATCGCCTGCCTGGAAGAAATCGCCTTTTACAAAAATTGGATGTCTACTGATGAGCTGGAAAAAGCAGTTACTGCACACGGTTCTTCCAGTTATGGGCTATATTTGAAGAGGATTTTGAATAATGCATCCGAAACTAAATAAGACTTTCAGCAAATTATAAACAGGTAGCCGGAATTTCTGATGTCAACATGACTACCGATCAGATAATGAATTTAACTCGCGATTAGTTTGGTTATTTTGGTCGATTCAAATGTTTTGTTAGATATTTTTACCCGAGACTCCAATTGGTTTGATTGGTCTTTAAAGGCTTTATCTGATGCCTCAAGCATCAGCAGACTTGTCATCAACCCGATAATTTATTCTGAAATCTCTATTGGATTCAATTCAGTTCAAGAATTAGATTTATTGCTTAATGAAATCGGTTTGTTGAATGAGCCACTCTTAACTGAGGTTTCTTTCTTAGGAGGCAAAGCTTTTATGGGATAGTCAAAAGGGAGGAACCAAGAATTCTCCATTAACAGATTTTTATATTGGAGCACACGCTTCGAATGCAAACTATAAATTGCTAACCAAAGATAAACACAGATTTTTTAAATTACTTCTCCCAATTGCAAATCATTGGACCCAATAAATAAAGTTTTCAATATCTGTCTAAAGAGCATACTGAGAGGAATGGGGCGGTTGTTGAAAATTAGTTTGATTGGAGTACTACATAATTTTATGGCTTAGAGGATGGTTGTTTCAAACCAAAATTTAAACCACCTTTGAGAAATTGACTAATTTGCAATTTTATGTCATTCAATCTCTAATACTTTGATACCATCCATTTACAGTTTATTTGTTTTAGGAGCTATTTTCACCTGTATCATTACTCCAATTATCAGGCATTTGGCCTTGCGTAAGGGGTTTGTGGATTGTCCCCAGCGTGCCCGTAAAGTCCATCAACAAGCCACTCCAAGACTTGGCGGTGCTGCGATCTTGCTCTCTTTTCTAGCGGTAATGTGCTTAGGAGGATTTTCTGTTCCTCAAATTCGTGAAATGATGTGGGGGAACAATCCGATTATCGGATCTATACTCATTGGATCGATTGGTATCTTCGCAATTGGTTTTTTGGATGATTTAGCGCGTTTATCACCCAAAACGAAGCTTTTTGGTGAGTTTTTGATTGCAGGACTTGTTGTTTGGGGTGCTGAATTATCATTTTCCAATGTCCAGTTTCTTGGTCTTGGATCGATTGACTTCTCTGCGTGGGTTGCGTTTGGTTTTGCCTGTCTGTGGATCGTGGGAATGGCAAATGCCATCAACTTAATTGACGGATTAGATGGTCTTGCATCAGGAATAACCGTTGCTGGTTTGCTTGCAGTTTCATTAGTTGGTTATCTTGCAGGAATTACAAGTGTCACTTGGATGTCGACCCTTCTGATAGGATGCCTGCTTGGCTTTTTGGTATACAACAGTCGACCTGCTTCCATCTTTCTTGGGGATTGTGGAAGTCTAACTCTTGGATACCTTGTTGGATGTTTAACATTATTGGCAAGTGCTCGAGAAAGCGATGTCCTCGACGGGATTTTTCCTGTCCTCGCTTTTGCTGTTCCAATTATGGATTGTGTTTTCGCTATTTTTCGAAGGACTATGAGAGGACGATCTCCTTTCTCTCCTGATATGGAGCATTTTCACCATCGATTGATGGCTAAAGGATTATCTCATGGCAAGGCAGTGCTTGCCATGTGGACGATGGCTTTTGCTTCTTCATTGGTTGCGATTGCGGCCGCTTTCGGAAAAGGAGATCAATTGTTTGCGGTTTTTGTCTTTTTTGGATTAGGTGGTTTTATACTGTTACGATATCTTGGATACTTTCGTTTTGAGTTTTTCGGCGAAGGTTTAATTACATTAATGGACGATCGAAAAAGCACAAAATCCATTGAACAAGCAATCAAAGATACTGAAGGTATGGTAGTTGGGCTGGACTCACTTGATAATGTGCAGTCATGTATTAAGAAAGCGAGTGAAGGTATGCAATTTCATGAAGCAGAGGTCACCTTTTATTCGACCAATGGCAGGCTTGGCTCGAATTTTGATATTGAAAATCCTACTATTGGTAAGATTGTTAGGTGGGTGGATCCTCAGCAAAATGGATATTTTTCCAGAGATAAAGAATTTGTGGTGGAGTTTCAAATTTCCGGTAGAAATTATTCCTATGGAAAAATCCGATATGTTTTTATGGACGGGCGTAGCAGTTTAAGCGTTCAGGATGAAGTACTCTTAGAACGGGTTCATGACGCATTAGCCATGTTGGCTGGTAGACTTCGAAAGACTGCATATAAAATTTAAAATCCAAAAAATATCAAAGATTTCTTAAAAAAGTAAAGCCTACATTTTTGAGTTTAACTTTAACACTACAAATTCCTGCTCTATTTTTAATCTAGGCCAGCGGCAAATTATTATCATAAATTTTGCAACCTGATAAGTGGTTCAATCTAATCCATTAATCCATCTTTTCACTCGTGAATATCCATATGGAAAAGCTGAATCATTCATTGAAGAGGAAGTTCGTCGACTACAAAAATATGGTGTTGTGGTTGTAGTTCCTGCGTTTTGTAAAAACACAGAAAAAAGAACCCTACCTCATGGTGCTAAACTTGAAAAATCCCTCTCCCAGTACAGTTGGTTTCAAATCTTTAAATCGCCCTACATACTTAAGAGTGTAATCTCAGAATTACCAAAAGAAGTTTTTGACAGAGGACTTTTGATTTTTCGGCTAAAGTCTCAGGTTGCTATTTGGTCTTACATTTTCCGAGTTGCTAGGTTTATGTGCTGGATTTTAGGAACACCTGCAGGTCAACAAGTTCGAAAGGCAATGAGTTTTTGGTCCAACTCAGAGGCTGTTGGTCTTGCTGTTGCAAAAAAACACAGAACTAGTCTTCGCTTTGTAAGTCGTTCGCATCGTTTTGATATTTGGGAACAATACAATCCTTATAGCTACCTTCCTTTTCGGAGTTTACTTGCCAGTCAAGCATCATTTCTTTTACCGTGCTCTTCTGCAGGTGCTGAACATATTAAAAAGAAAATAAGTGGTTCAATGCGTGTGCTAGTTGCTCCTCTTGGTGTTGACCGCCTTGTAGAGCCCAATCTCAATGAGTGTAGGCAAACTGTAGATCAGGCCGTTATTTTAACTTGCTCAAGTGGAGCAGTCGTGAAGCGATTGGGGTTGATTACTCAATCAATGATTTTGGCAGCAAAAAAGGACCCAGATATATCGTGGAGATGGATACATCTAGGCGAAGGAATTGAACAGATTAAACCTATATTAGAAATGTGTCCAAAAAATCTTAATGTTGAACTTCCCGGTCCGGTATCTCGTTTAGAAGTTTTTCATTATCACCGAGATCACAAACCAAATGTATTCGTAAACCTTTCATCTTCAGAAGGTGTCCCAATAACGGTAATGGAAGCACTGTCTATGGGAACTCCAGTGGTAGCCACAGCAGCAGGTGGAACAGGAGATATTGTTGATGCAGAGGTGGGTGTACTTTTACCAGTTGAGATTGATTCAGCATCAGCAGCAGCATCGATTCGGTATGTTTTAGAAACTTCAGAATCCAAGCGTGTTGCGGCTATCGATCGATGGCAAAAGACTGCATCAAGTGAGGTTGCTCAAGCAGTGCTTGATTTTGTAATACCTAAACTTCTAACTGATTAGCGTTCAAGAGTGAATACGACCTCTTTTTTTTTGTGTTAATTTGTAAAATAATATGTAGCTCCAACTCATATTTTTTTTAGGAGCTTCAGTTGGCTTTGAATGTACTCATTAGAATCATCCTTAGCGTTATTATCGGTATTAAATTATAGAACTCAGCTTATATGCTTTATGCATAAGTTTTTAAACGAAATGGCTAAAAACAAACAAAAAAAATATTTTACTTTTTGCCAAGATATATTTTTTAAAATCTCCAAAGTTCAGTTTTTTTAAAATAGGGCTTTTGTACAAAAATATGTCATAATGGTTGTTCTCACAGTAATTGGTGCACGTCCTCAATTTATTAAAGCTGCTGTTGTTTCAAGCGCTCTACATCATAGAAATATAGAAGAATTTTTAGTTCATACTGGACAACACTTCGACGAAAATATGTCCAAAGTCTTCTTTGATGAAATGGGTATTTCCGAACCTCAAGCTAATCTTGGAATTTCCGGCGGTACTCATGGGAAAATGACGGGAGAAATGCTGGTTAAAATTGAGGAGGTAATCCTTGAACAACAGCCTGACTGGGTGCTTGTTTATGGTGATACTAATTCAACTTTGGCAGGTTGCCTTGCAGCGTCAAAACTGAATATTCCTTGTGCCCATGTGGAAGCGGGACTGCGTTCTGATAATCGTAAAATGCCGGAGGAAATTAATCGAATCCTTCCTGATCATGCTTGCGATCTCTTATTTGCCCCTACGAAAATAGCTCATGACAGACTTCTATCAGAGAGAATTGAAGAGAATAAAATCGTTAGGACCGGAGATGTCATGCTCGATGCGGCATTAAGTTTTAAGAAGATTGCATCGTCGAAATCCAAAATTATTTCTGATTTAAATTTGGATGGGCAAAGGTATGCATTATGTACCATCCACCGGGCTGAGAATGTGGATGATATCAATGTCCTGGATTGGATATGTAAAGGTTTGAATGACCTGTCAAAAGAAGTGCCCATCATCCTTCCACTTCATCCACGTACCAAATCCAGACTCGAAAAATTTTCTTTACTCGATTTGATCTCCCCTTTGGTCAGGTTAATCCCCCCTGTCGGTTTTCTCGATATCTTGGCCTTACAATCATTCTCATCCTTAATTGTTACTGATTCTGGCGGTATGCAGAAAGAAGCTTTTTTTCAAAAGAAACCCTGCGTCACGGTCAGATCGGAAACGGAATGGACAGAACTGATGGAGGGTGGGCACAATCGACTGGCCAAAACCTTAAAGGACGAGATCAGGGATAAAGCACAACTGGCGTTGAATGCCAACCTTGACTGGTCCATTAATTTGTACGGAGATGGTAAATCATCGGAGACGATTGCTGATTCTCTTCTGGAAAGAACAGGTTGAAAATAGCCGTCGTAACTCCTGAATTTCCGCCAATCAATGCGGCCGCATCTGCAAGGATTGGGCCGTGGGTAAGAGAACTCAGCAAACGGGGTCATGAGGTGAAGGTGTTTTCCTCAAAAGGCTCACAGCGAATGGAAGGTGCTAATCATTATGCCTCCCCATTTTCGGTTCCATCTAATCGGGTAGGGGTTTTCAGAAGATTTTTTCAGGAAATGAGATTGGCCTGTGATCTTGGCATAAGCATTCGCAAGGTTGCTAAGAAATTGGATGGAGTAATCATTACATCTCCACCCTTTTTTATGGCAGCCTACATCGCGAAAATCGCAAAAGGAAAAAAAATTCCTTATTTGTTTGATATTCGGGACCGTTATCCGAAGGTATTATTTGATTTAAAGGTATTCCCGGAAACTGGTTTCTGGGGTAAGCAATTGATTAAATGGGAAAAGTCATGCTATCAAAATAGTTGTTTGCTAACATCGGTAACTAAAGGAATAGATAGACAAGTCAGTTCCTTCCAAAGACCCCATGCTCATGTTTCTAACGGCTTCGACCCCCATCTTTTTGATCACTCTAAATTCAAGAAAAAGGATAATCTTTTCCGAATTGTTTATCATGGAAGATTTAGCCGTCTTCACGACATAAATGCTTTACGCAAAATCTCCCTTAGGATTAAGGAACTGAATCCTAAAATTGAATTTCTGATTATTGGACCCATTCCACAATCTTACAAATCACTTGAATGGGGAAATGCACGATTTGCAGGAGAAAAAAAACGAGGGGAAATTCCGGAACTTTTATCAAGTGGTTCAGTGGGAATCAGTTTGATGAAGGAAATGACTTCCACCCAGATAGCCATGCCGGCAAAAGTCTACGAGTATATCGGTATGGCCTTGCCATTGGTGGTCGCACCGGACGGCGAGTTAAACGAATTTGTAAAAAAAAATAAACTCGGGCTCGGATTTGAAAAAATGAATGTTCTGGAAATAGCCAAAGAAATCGTTGCCTTGGAGAAGGACCGACAAAAATATTCGGCTTTACAGGAAAGGGTGATTTCCATTCAAGCACAATTTGACCGTCGTTCCCAATCTGCAGTATTTGCAGACTTGGTTGAAAAACATTTCAATTTTCAGGATGTGTAAGAAGCACTTTTGAATAGATGGATTCGAGAATGGAAAAATCTTGCAAAGTTTTTTTTGACCTGCTCATTGCGTTATCGGTTGTTCTTGTCGTCCCGCTTTTTTTCTCACCGGCAAGTGAAACCTTGGTTTTAGTTTCAAAGGAGCGCGTGTTGATCTATGGGTTGTCCTTTAGCTTATCTTTTCTTTTGTTTGGTGAATTTCTCGGAGTCAGGGAGCCAAATTTTCAGATTGGTTTGGCCAAATCTTTTCTGCTTCCTTTGTTAAATGCATCTTTAGCGACTTTGACTCTTCTTGTTGTGGTTTGGGCCGTAGAGTATTCATTCATTGGCAGATTTGCACTTGGTAAGATTCTCTTGGGTACTGCGATCGGTTCGTTCGCATCCAATCTCTTAATAAATAAATTTTTTTCCAATCACCCCACTAGGTGTTTACTTTTTCTTTCCCCACAAAGACGCGATCAAATTATTGAGGCAAGCCAAGACAGACCCCAACTTTTCAAATGGGTTGATCCTCATTCCACAGATTTCCAAGACAATCAAAGTATTGAAAGAATTTGTAAGGCTAAAAATGTCGACCTACTCGCAATTGATGAAGAAAATTCAGATATCGATTTTGATATTGTTAAAATTCTTTCACAGGGAACACAAGTCATCGGGTTACTCGATTTTTGGCAGAAATATTTGGGCTGTATTCCTCCCGCTGAAGTGAATCAGTCATGGCTCACCAAATTGGACTTGAGAATGCGGAACCCAGTCGCTTTAAAACTGAAACGGATTGCTGATGTGATTTTTTCAGTCATAGCTTTGATTCTCACTGCACCTTTGCTATTTTTCGTTTTTTTATTGGTCTTAATAGAATCGGGTTTTCCCCTCATTTTCCGACAAACTCGAACTGGCTTCCATAATAGAAATTTTACCATATATAAAATCCGTACCATGAAAAAGGATGCAGAAAGAGAGGGTGCTGCCTGGGCGAGAGAAAACGACATTCGTATTACCAGTCTTGGCAAATTTCTGCGAAAGTTAAGAATCGATGAGATTCCACAATTTTGGAATGTCATTAAGGGGGATATGTCGATCGTGGGTCCAAGACCTGAGAGGCCGGAGTTTCAGCAGGAACTTCTTTTAAAAGTACCCCACTGGAATACGAGACACTTGGTCAAACCCGGAATCACCGGCTGGGCACAGATCAAGTACAGGTATGCTTCCAGTATGGATGCATCGGAGCAAAAACTGGCTTTTGACCTTTATTACCTGCGGAATCTTTCCTTTGCCCTGGATTTTGAAATTATTCTGGCCACTCTGAGATCCATTGGAAAGGGCAGTCGATGAGTAAGGTCTTAGTAACCGGTGGTTCGGGTTACATCGGCAGTCATACCGTGCTTGCGCTCCTACAGTCAGGCAAGGATGTGATAGTTATTGATAATTTTTCAAACTCTTCGCCAGAATCCCTGAAGAGGGTTTCGAACATATGCGGAAAGAGTCCGCTTGTTGTGGAAGGGGACATCACGGATGGAAAAAAACTTGGGAAGATTTTTGCAGAACATGCAGATATTACATCCGTGATTCATTTTGCTGCCCTTAAGGCGGTGGGAGAATCAACTGAATTTCCATTGAAATATTATCGTAATAATGTCTCAGGCTCCGTCATTTTGCTTGAAGAAATGCAAAAGGCAGGAGTTAAGCAACTTGTGTTTAGTTCATCCTGTACAGTATACGGGGAACCTAAAACAGTTCCCATTTCCGAAAGATTTCCAGTAGGCGTGGTTTCCAGTCCTTACGGTCGTACTAAATATGTAATGGAAGGAATTATCGAGGATTATTCCAAGTCTGATCCTGATTTTTGTTGTGGAGTTCTTCGTTATTTTAATCCCATTGGTGCCCATGAGAGCGGAGAAATTGGCGAGGATCCCCATGGCATCCCCGATAATCTTGTGCCTTTTGTCTGCCAGGTGGCTTCAGGAAAGTTGGAAAAACTAAAGATTTTCGGAAACGATTACCCCACTTGTGATGGTACTGCAGTGCGAGATTATTTACATGTGGTTGATTTGGCGGATGCCCATCTTCAAGCTTTGCAGGTATTAGAATGCAGTGGAGAAAGTTTTGTCTGTAATTTAGGTACTGGAAGAGGTTCTTCAGTCTTGGAAGTGATTGACGCTTTTGAAAAAGCCAATGAAATCCGTATTGCCTATGAATTTGCTCCTCGACGACCTGGCGATGTGACCGAAGCGTGGGCGGATCCCGCCTATGCTAAAATGAAGCTTGGATGGGAATCAAAGTACGACCTGGTGGAGATGTTGCGTGATGCGTGGAATTGGCAAAACAAGAATCCGAACGGTTACAGCTAGAATTTATCTTTACAAGTTGTAGTCTTTAGGGTTCAAACCACATCCATCCAGCAATTTCGAGACCTCTTCTAGTGAAATTCGTGTACCAATTGGGATGCCCAATTTTTTGTAAGCTCCAGCATTTAATTCTAAAACAAATTTGATGTCATTGGATCGTGAAGGAACTCCAGAAATGTCAAGTGGTTTGGCTTTGTGTATTTCAAGTAAAACCCCAGTTGTTGAGATATAACCAATATCCAGTGGTATTCTTGTGTTTTTCATCCAAAATCGTTGGGATGTTCCTTCCACAAAGATAAATATCATGCCTTCATTCAATCCCATTGAGTCTCGAAACATTAGACCCTTGGCTCTCTCCTCAGGCAAGGCAGCCACTTCGACTCGTAAGGGGACCCCTCCTATTTCAAAGTTAAAAAAACGATTTTCGCTTCGCTCAGTTTTTTCAAATTCCCTGTTTCCTTCAGTTTCCTTACATCCCGGATAAAAAACAATTAAACAGAAAAAAATTGCCTTGGCTTTGCTTAATTTCACCATCTTCAATACTTACAGATGAAAGAATTATTTGAACGAATCAAGAGCCTAAATGTCCTCGTTATCGGTGATGTGATGTTGGACCGATATGTTATTGGAGAGGTTGAACGAATTTCTCCTGAAGCACCGGTGCCGGTTTTGGCGGTTAGGGAAGAAAAGTCTGTTGCCGGGGGAGCGGCAAATGTGGCTTTAAATATCAGAGCTTTGGGAGCTAAAGTGGAGACTATTGGCTGGTTCGGAAGTGATGATCGAGGCGATGAATTGGTGAAAATATTACGCCAAGAAAAAATTGAGGTGGATGCAAGCTATCGTTTCTCATCTGCTCCAACCATATGCAAATCTAGGGTAACTGCATCAAATCAGCAAATTTGTCGGGTGGATCGGGAGGCTTCTCAGCAATGCTATTCTCCCGATTTAGGAACCCTTAGTAACGACATTATCGAAAAAGTCAGCCGTTCGGATGGTGTGATCATATCTGATTATGGTAAGGGTTTTATCAGCAATCAGCTTCTAAGACTCGTCAGTGAGCATGCAAAATTTGTTTCCATTGATCCGAAACCCAGTCGTTTGCTTGAATATGCAAGTCATGATTTATTAACTCCAAATCGTTTGGAAGCCCTTGAGTTGGCAGGATATTCCAGGCAGAGTAGTGATCCTTTTCCCTGGCAGAAAGTGGCCAGTAAAATTTTTGAAAAATTTGCCCCTAAGATGCTTGCGGTGACCCTTGGATCAGAGGGTATGCTTTTGGCGGAAGATGGAAAAGTAAACGGAATCATTCCAACCTCTGCAAGGGAGGTTTTCGATGTTTCAGGAGCGGGAGATACAGTTATTGCTGCCTTGACCCTTGGTTTAATCACGAAATTGGATTTCCAGCAAGCAGCTGAGTTCGCTAACATCGCCGCAGGAGTGGTGGTTGGAAAAGTGGGAACTGCAACGGCATCTCCAGCGGAAATTCTGCAATTTTTCGAGTAGATGGCTGAAAAGCGGGCAATCTTTCTCGACCGGGATGGAACCTTAATTCGGGATGCTCATTACCTGAAAGATCCTGCAAAAGTTGAGATTATTCCGGAAATCTCCCGTGCGTTAGAAAAAGTCAGGCAATTAGGGTATTTTTTGTTCATGCACACTAATCAATCGGGCATCACCCGCGGCTACTATGAGTGGTCTGATGTGTTTGCTTGTAATAAAAAGATGTTACAAGACTTTGGCTGGCCGGAAGACTTTTTCACCGAAGTGTGCATAGCCCCTGAGTCACCTGAAGAGAAAGGAAGATACCGAAAGCCATCTCCAAAATTTGAAAACGAGATGACTAAGAAGTTTGATCTGGATCCAGCGAAATGCTGGGTGGTCGGGGATAAATGGATTGATCCGCAAACGGGAATGAATGCAGGTATGAGGGGTGCACTGGTGAGGACCGGAAAACCGATTGATGAAGATTTGTTGAGCAAAGCACAAATTAGAGGTGTCCCTGTTTATGAGGATCTTAACGAATTTGCGGAAATGGAGATTTTATTAAGTGAGTAGTCATTCTCCCAGTCATTGGGATTTGAAAGAAAATGATTTGCATGCGGATTGCCGGATTTTTGAAGTTTATAAACAGCGATTCCGTCGAAAATCTGATGGGGTGGAGGGAGATTTTTTTGTTTTGGATACAAATTCATGGGTCAATGTATTAGCCATAACTCCTGAAAGGGAATTGGTCTTGGTGAAGCAATTTCGATATGGAACACGGGAGTTTTCGCTCGAGCCCCCTGGCGGAGTGATTGAAAAAAATGAAAATCCCATTGATGCGGGTTTACGGGAATTGAAAGAGGAAACGGGCTTTGTTGGTGAGAACCCGTCTTTGATTGGGAGTGCCCGACCCAACGCTGCTATTCTATCCAATCAATGTCATTTTGTGCTTGTTGAAGAGGTGAAGAAGACCGCTAAGCTTGCCTTTGATCAACACGAAGAACTTGTCACTGAATTACATCCAATTGAGAATCTTAAGAGAATGGTGAAAGAAGAAAGAATCACTCATTCAATTGGATTAAATGCAATTTTTCGCTTACTCCTTCACCTTGGCATCTAGTTTGGCCTTTGCTTCTTTACCTTTGAGGTGTCTTGGTTACAATAAAACCTTTTCACAATGAGTGACTTACTCAAAATTCTTCAGGAAACAGCAGATCCTGATTCTTCCAAGCTTGCGAAAATCCTCGATCTTGGGGAAGAGGATGTGGAAAAACAACTGCGGGAACTTAAAGAGAGTGGAGTCTTATTGGGTTGGGTTCCCCTGCTTCACCCATCTAAAAGTTCTTCCAACGCCGTAAATGCTTTAATTGAGGTGAAAATAAGTCCTGAAAGGGAAGGGGGATTCGACCGCTTGGCCCATCGAATTTCAAAATTCGATGAGGTGGAAGCCTGTCATTTGATGTCAGGTGCCTACGATTTGATGGTGATTGTCCAGGGTGAAAACCTGCATGCAGTAGCTTCCTTTGTATCCGAGAGGCTTTCAACCATCGAAGGTGTACTTTCGACTGCTACCCATTTTTTACTCAGATCCTACAAGGAGCACGGACATCTTTTATCTGTGGAAGGAGAGATGAACGAAAAGCCTCCGGTAAGTGCTTAAAGATTAATGAACCCCCAAGATTACATTGCAGAACACATCAAAAACCTACCCCGTTCAGGGATAAGGGACTTTTTTGCCATCGTGTCAGAAATGCCGCAGGCTATTTCCTTAGGGATTGGAGAACCTGACTTTATTACTCCTTGGAAAATCCGGGAAGCCTCTATTTTTGCTCTGGAGAAAGGGAAAACTTCTTACACGGACAACCGGGGACTGCTTAGTTTACGGAAAGAAATTTCATCTTATGTATCTTCGTTTTTTGGTCCTGAATACGATCCACAATCCGAAATTCTCGTTACAGTCGGAGTTTCGGAGGCCATTGACATTGCTTTGCGGGCGATTCTCAACCCTGGTGACAAGGTGCTCTATCATGAGCCTTGCTATGTTTCTTATGCTCCCAGTGTTAGTCTTGCTTTTGGCGAAGCCATTCCCGTGGGCACCATTCCCGAGCAATCCTTTTCTCTCGATCCGGAAGCTTTCGAAAAAGCATGGGAACCTGGTTGTAAAATTCTCTTACTCAATTTCCCGACCAACCCAACCGGAGGAACAGCAGACAAACAAAAGCTCGAAAGGCTGGCGAAATTTGCGGTGGCAAAAGATCTTATTGTAATCAGTGACGAAATTTATGCCGAGCTGACCTATGATGGAGAGCATTGCAGTATTGTTAATCTCCCAGGAATGAAGGAAAGAACAATTTTGCTACACGGCTTCTCCAAAGGCTTTGCCATGACTGGATTTAGGGTTGGGTTTGCCTGTGGGCCCGATTGGTTGATCGAAGCGATGATGAAAATTCATCAATATTGTATGATGTGTGCCCCGATCTTAAGTCAGGAGGCTGCCATCGAAGCACTTCGACATGGAACCGAGGATGTCATGCGTATGCGTGAACAATACCAAAAGCGACGAAATTTTATTGTCCGGAGATTTAATCAAATGGGATTAAGTTGTCATTTGCCCAGAGGTTCCTTTTATGCTTTTCCGAATGTTCTGTCCCTGGGAATGAATGAAGTGGATTTCTGCCATCGGTTACTTCGTGAGCAGGAGGTAGCAGTGGTACCAGGCACTTCTTTTGGTCCCCATGGCCAAGGCCATGTCAGAGCCAGTTTTTCCACTTCATACGATAAGCTGGTCGAAGCAGCGGATCGTATGGAAAGATTCGTTGAATCTATTCACGCGGAAACAGATAATGTTTCAGCGGTGGTTTAGGATTCGTTGTTAACTGATCATGGGTGGACAGGTAAGCGTAGCAATCGTGGGTAGGCCCAATGTGGGAAAAAGCCGATTGTTTAACCGTTTGGCGGGCAAACGTATTTCGATCGTTCACGATCGGCCGGGAGTCACCCGGGATGTGGTGGTGGCTGATTCACCGGATGGTTTTGCCCTGATGGATACAGGAGGGATTGGGATGTTGCCCGAGATGACTCCTCAGGAAATCCAGGATGCTACCGAAGATCAGGCTGAGTTTGCCATCGAGGCAGCCAACCTTCTCTTATTTGTTGTGAATGGCCGTGAGGGATTGCTGCCTTTGGATGAAACCCTGGCTGTGAAATTTCGTAAAATGGGGAAATCGCCGGTGCTTGTGGTTAATAAGATGGATGAACCGGAGAAAAACTATGCCGCCGCAGAATTTGGAAAACTTGGTTTTCAGCATGTGGTTTATGTTTCGGCAGAGCACGATCATGGCATCGATGTACTTTCCAAACTCCTTTTGGAATTACTGCCAGAACTTCCACTCTTGTCTGGAAATGGGCAGGATTTTCGTACCAAGATTGCTTTTGTCGGACGTCCTAATGTGGGAAAATCATCCTTATGTAACCGATTGCTCAATATGGAGCGCCTAATTGTAAGTGATGTCCCCGGAACCACCAGGGAAACGGTTGAGTTGGATTTTGATTATGAAGTGGGAGAAGGTCAGAAACCATGGAAATTCAGACTGTTTGACACCGCGGGCTTAAAAAGAAGAAAACGCATCGATACTTCCCTTGATTACTTTTCAGCCGTCCGTACCAAGCATGCCATTGAGGAAGTTGATATTGTTTTCCTTGTTCTTGATGCTAGGGAAGGGGTTACCAAGCAGGATAAGATACTGGCTGGACATATTTTAGAGGAGGGCAGGGCCCTGGCGATTCTTGTAAATAAATGGGATCTTGCCCTTGAGAGTTTTCGTAAAGACCCGCTCCCCGGCTATGAGGATGAAAAAGATTTCCGCAAAAGTTATCTCAAATCAATCCGCAAGGAACTCTTCTTTATGCCGGATTCCCCCGTATGCTTTGTTTCTGCTCAGACTGGACATGCAATCAAGGATTTCCTGCAAATGGGACGCGATCTAAATTCTAGATTAGACAAGTCCATTTCAACCTCCGCCCTTAATAAATTGATTGGCGAGATGTGGGAGCATCGTCCCCCGGCTAAGATTAAAGGGAAGAGATTTAAAGTGTTTTACGCTGTGCAGGTGGAGAATCGACCATTTCGCATAAAGCTTTTTTGTAACCGGGAGCATAAGTTAGGAGATCCCTACCGTCGCTATTTAGAAAAAGGAATTCACCAAAAGTTTGGTTTATCCGGGTGCCCGCTCAAGTTTTCCCTTGCAGGCAAAGAGGCGAGGTATAAGGAAGAGACGAAAAGCTAGAAATCTTGTAGCCACTTTTAAAAGCCGCTAAGCGGCTTTTTTTGTTTCTAATTTGCATTGAGTGAAAACTCCAAACCATTCATGATCATCCGCTTGAAAAATGCTAATTTGAAAAAAATTGCCTTTTGTGGATCAGATTCAATCGCTATCCCGATACTGAATCATCTTTTCCGATTGCCTGAAATTGCTCTCGTTGGCGTTTTATCACAGCCTGACCGAAGGAGTGGTCGGGGTAGGAAGTTACAAGCAAATCCAATCAAATCATGGGCAACGGATTTGGGTGTGGAAGTGAAAACTCCGGCTAAACCAGGTGCACAGGAAATTGAGTGGTTAGAGGAACAAAAAGTAGATCTCACTCTTACTATGGCTTACGGACATATATTAAGTCAGGGTTTTCTTGATTCCGCAAAAAATGGTTGTTATAACCTGCACGCCTCTCTGCTTCCGGCATATCGGGGTGCCTCACCAATTGAAACTTCTCTGGCTTGTGGCGAGAAAATAACAGGAGTGACCCTGATGCGGATGGTCAGGAAAATGGACGCTGGTCCAATAGTTGGTCAACAACTTTTACCCATCGATAAGGATGACACCGGGGCTTCGGTGCGAGAAAAATTAGCGAAAATATGTGTCCCATTGCTTGATCGTTATCTAACGAACTTGCTTGATGGAGATGCTCCGGAAAAAATACAGGATTCAAATCAGGTCTCTTACTGCCGTAAGTTGTGCAAAGAGGATGCGTACTTGGAGTTTTCTCTAACCGCAGAGCAACTGGAATGGAGGACTCGTGCATTTAAGGCATGGCCAGGCAGTGTCTTTTTTTATGAGGGCATTCCCCTGCGTGTGGGCGAATGTGCCATTGAATCAGAAATAAATAAGAAGCCAGGTGAAATCCTAGTCAAGGATTCGAAGCTTTTTGTTGGCACCGGGAAAGGAGCTTTAGATATTACTCAATTGCAAAAGCCTGGAGGGAAAATGCTTCATATATCTGAATTTCTTCGTGGGTTTTCCATCAAACAAGGCTATCAAATAACTTTTCCTCCTAGTTTGCCATTGGTATCGAAAAAGTTTCGTTAATCTGCGAAAGATTTCTTGAATCCAATTCAATCTACATTTACTTTAATAAATGTGGTGGGTTATGAAAAATATATTGGTTAAATTCTTTTATCTGCATGTGGTGGTTTTGCCTTTTAGCACCTCAGCTAATGTTCAGGTAGCAAACCTTAAACAAGACTTGGAGTTGATTTCCCGTGAAGTGGCTGGACTGCGAAGTGAAGTTGAACTGCTAAGAAGAGAGAATGCACAGTTACGAGTGGTGGTGCAGAGTTTTTCCAAGAAGGCAAACTCGGATCAAGGGATCTCTTCAGCTCAAATGGTTCAAGTAAATGGAAGACTTTCTTCCATCGAAAAGAAAGTGCAGGAAAATGCTGGATCCCAAGTAAAGATGCAAACCAATGTAAACCAACAGATGCAGGAACTGATCAAGCAGATGAATGACGGGTTTGAAAAAATCTCTCAGGGTCCAATCACCCCTACTCCAGCAATGTCTTTCTCCACCGACTATCCACAGAAAGGCTTTGTTCATAAAGTGGAAAAAGGAGAAACGGTAAGCAGTATCGCCAAAAAATATGAATCCAGAGTGAAGTGGATTATTGACGCAAATCAGATTACGGATCCCACCAAAGTATCTGTCGGCAAAGAACTTTTTGTGCCCCAGAAATAACCATGTCCAAGCAAGAATCACGATTGGGAAGGGGACTGGACAGTCTGATTTCAGGGGGCATTCGCTCCGTGCAGGAGACCCCGGAAACCGTTCAAACAATTCCCCAAATTTCGAAGCAGGAATCACCCTCCGTCAAAGATAAGGAGAAACAAGTTATAACTAAAAGTAATAGATCAACTGATCCTCAATTACTTGAAATTGGAGTCAATCAGATCGTACCCAATCCTTATCAACCAAGAAAAACAATTGATCCTGAATCGCTCAAAGAATTGGCTGCCAGTATTGAAACGGAGGGATTACTTCAACCCGTGGTGGTTCGCAAAATTCTTGAGGATTATCAGTTGATTGCCGGGGAGAGACGTTGGCGGGCCCATCAGTTTCTCAAAAGGGAAAAAATTCTCGCTCGGGTAATGACCACCACTGAGATTTCTTCTGCAAGTCTTTCATTAATCGAAAATCTTCAGAGAGAAGGATTAAACCCAATTGAAGAATCCATGGGCTATCATTCATTAGTCAATGAGTTCGGATTAACGCAGGCGAAACTGGCTGAAAGAGTGGGAAAGAGTCGTTCATACATAACCAATACCATGCGTTTTCTTCATTTGGAGGAAACACTTCGAAACTTTTTAGCCGATGGAAAAATGAGTCCTGGTCACGCCAAAGTTCTGCTGGGTATAAATGACCCTAAAGTTCGGATTTCACTGGCCAAAGAAATTGTAGAAATGGGTTGGTCCGTCCGCAGGTGTGAGGAGGAAATTCAAAAATTATCCGTTGAGGTAAACAAGGGTCTTTCCAAAAGCAGTGCCCGAAATGCGGAACTTTTCCCATTGGCACAGAAAGCAACCTCTGTCCTCAAAAGAAAAGTGAAAATTCAGTCCGATCCCAATGGAAATGGGAAAATCACCTTTTCCTTCAAGGACGAAAATGATTTAAAAACTCTCCTGAACAGCCTTGGCGTACGTTAAATCGAATTGCTTTACCATAATCTTTCATTCATAAGAAACGAAGTTATGATCATATTTTTAACTACCCTTCTTATCTTACTATGTCTCGTCATTGTTCTTCTCATTCTTATTCAGAGAACATCCGGCGGTATGGGCTCTGCACTTGGTGGAGGTGCGGCTGACCAAGTTTTGGGAGCAGGATCCGCTGCCCAACTTACTAAACTTACCGTCTGGGGAATCCTCGGCTTTTTTATTTTAGCAGTCATTCTCTATGTTACTTACCAAGGACAGGCTGGCGAAGTTGAAACCCTACAACGTACTGGGGTTGAAATGACGCCCGACCCCGTTTCCTCACCAGTCCCGATTGACATCGAAGTACCCGCTCCACCCAGCGAGCCAGTGCCTGCCCCGGTTATCCCCGGAGAACAAGTTCCTCTAGAGGGTAATAAGTCGGAATAAAAAGTCTAGCCCTTCAAAATGGGCAACTTAATCTTGTTTTGTTCCCTTTTTGTTTCGACGGTCCTTAACCTCGAATCTTCAGTCCGTTTTCCGGCCCGTGGTTTTGCCAAGGTTTTAACGGAAGCATCCGCTCAAAAACGACTCTCGGCTTATCGCAGTTCTTTGCTTGATGAAGCAAACGGCAGTCGATACCACGAAGGGTATAGCATGCAGTTTCAACTGCGACATATGCCTAGGCGTGGAAATGAAACTGTTAAAATTGGCTTTCTTAGTGGAACATTCATGGGGTGCGGAGCTTCCCGAATTTCTCTTGCTGGTAACACAAAAGAAAAGAGTCCGACGCATTATCTTCTGCTGAACGGACAAAATCCAAAATTATGGAAGTGCATGGCCGGTAATTCAACGGCTCAATTAATTTCTCTGGAAGACTCCTTAGAGCCATTGGTGGAAGGTATGAACCAAACTTCGTTTGATTTGCTTATGCCGTTTGTTTTTTGGGATGGCAAATATGTGCATTCGGGAAAAGTGGCGGGTCGACCTGCTCATATTTTTGCATTCCCCTGCCCCCCTTGGGTGAATAAAAGAAAGCCCGACTGGCAAAGCGTAACCTTGGCATTGGACGATGCCTATGATGCCCCACTGCGGGTCGAAGTTTTGGGAAAAAGTCAGATCGCCGTGCGCAGTTTAATATTGCGAAGTTTTAAAAAAATCGGCGATCAATGGATTGTGAAAGAAATTGACTGCCGCGACCGAAAAAGCCGATCGGTTACGAGAATGAAAATTACATCGGCTGCTTTGGGTTTGGATTTAGATGAATCTCTTTTTCTCTCCCTGAACCTTGCCCAACCCATACAGGTAGATCCAGAACTTTACCTTCCCACCGATTAATCAAGTCTTTCGTCTTGCTTGGTATTTGGTTTTTTCTAGCGTCAATTAATTTTAATGAAAAGTAATTATCTATCTCGATGGGCCAAAAATGTGTCCCCTTCTCCAACCCTTGCCGTTGACGCGAAAGCAAAAGCATTAAAAGCAGCCGGTGAAGATGTTTGCGGGTTCGGTGCCGGTGAACCGGACTTTGATACGCCGGATTTCATCAAAGATGCCTGTGCCAGGTCTTTAATTGAGGGGAAAACAAAATACGCCCCGGCCGCGGGGATTCCTGATTTACGGCAAGCTCTTGCCGATCAGTATCACCAGCTCGGTGTTTTGTCCGAGGTCAACCCAGCTCAGGTGGTTGTCAGCCCCGGTGGGAAATTTTCCTGTTACCTTGCTATTCTGGCAACCTGCGGACCAGGAGATGAGGTGATTATCCCTGCTCCCTACTGGGTAAGTTATCCTGAGATGGTCAAACTTGCCGGCGCTGAACCTAAAATTATTTTGGCTGGAGACGAACAAGGGTTCAAACTGACGGCTGCCCAAATAGAGGATGCACTTACCCCTGCTACTAAATTAATAATTTTGAACAGCCCTTCCAACCCAACGGGATGTCTCTATGATAAATCAGAAATGGAAGAGATTGTTGAGTTGGCCTGCAAAAAAGATTTGTTGGTCATGTCAGATGAAATTTATGAATATCTTTTGTATGATGGATCCACTCATTATCGCCCTGCCAGCTTCTCCAAGGAGGCTTCGGAGCGGGTAATTACTGTTTCCGGATTCAGTAAAACTTTTTCCATGACCGGATGGAGGTTGGGGATCTTGGTCGCCAACCCGGAAATTGCCAAGGCCGTGGCTTCCCTGCAAAGTCAAACCACATCGAATGCCACTACCTTTGCACAATACGGTGCATTGGCTGCAGTCCAGAACTGGTCATCCGCAATGGCTGCAGTTAATGAGATGCTTGTTCATTTCGACCGACGAAGGCTTACGCTTTTGCAAGGATTAAATGCGATAGATGGAGTAAGTTGTCTGCGCTCTCAGGGAGCCTTTTATTTATTTCCAAAAATAGCAAATTTAGCAATGAGTTCGGAGAATTTTTCCAATCAATTACTGGAAAAGAAAAAAGTGGCCGTTGTTTCGGGTCATGCGTTTGGAGCCGACGGGTACATTCGTTTGAGTTATGCCACTTCTGATGAGATCATCGAAAAAGGATTATGTCGTCTAGCTGCTTTTTGCCAAGAAATAAGCTGAATTTCTCTCATGCTTTTAATGAATTCATTGTTGACTGAAAGAGAAAGTCGTCAAATTCTCGCCGTAACTTTAAACTAAACTCTTACAATGATAAAATCCAAGCTGCCAAAATTAATCCTTTTTTCCATATATCTAATCCCTGGTCTTTTACTAGCGGACAGAGGTGAAGCAGTCCGAAATGCCTATCTTGCTGGAGCGGTACCAGACGATATGGATGCCTCATTGCGGAAGGGAGTAACCAGTGGATATTATATGGGTTTTTCCAGTTTGGCTGAT
This sequence comes from uncultured Verrucomicrobiota bacterium, assembly GCA_902615835.1. Taxonomy (GTDB): domain Bacteria; phylum Verrucomicrobiota; class Verrucomicrobiia; order Opitutales; family Seribacteraceae; genus Seribacter. Next base: position 13,274 of record CACMQL010000014.1, on the reverse strand, counting down.
GAATTGAGACAACTTCGAAGACCCACTGATATTCCTGTAACGGAAGGTTTTATAAAAACATTTTATTTTGATCTACATTATGCCAACCAGGAATTTAATCTTGGTTTTTTTAAGGATGATTCACCTTTAACCCCAGACGAGGATTTGATTGAAAGTAGTCTGTATGGAATTACTTTGGGACTGGGTCTGGGAGACAACCCCAATTTAGATATCAAAATTCCTATCTCCGCATCACGCTTCGAAGTTGGTAACATTGATGACACCGGATTTGTTTCTGGTGTTGAACTTTTTCCTAATTTCAGGATTAACCAATATGTCGCTTGGGGTGTAAACATTTCTTACATTGAATCCAAGAGTGACTTTCCAATATTTGATGAATCTTTGGCCAGTGTATCCTTCGAAAGTATGTTGGAGTCAAGCACCGCTTATGGCATGAACTGGTCGGGCAGACTTTCGATTGGTCACTTTTACCCAAGCAATGATGCGAATGACGATTCCTTTTGGCTTTTTCGTGGTGGATTGGCTCTACATTACCAATTGCATGAAAACTTTACCCTTCTCCCCTTCCTTCGTTTTAACTACTCAAATGGCGATATTTTAACTGACAATCTATGGGTCGAGTATGGTAGTGAGTTTATCATGATGCCCAATGCTCCTTGGAACTTTAGTTTTGGTATCGCAGGGGTCGGTGGTCATGATGTGATTGAAGAGGGGTTGGAATTCTACTTCTCCACCAAGAAAAATTTCTAACCATTTACATCTTATAATATGAATATTCTATTTCCTTTCATTTTGACTATGGTCTTTGCGATCTTTTCTTCATGCACAAGAACTGCTAATAAAACGGGTCCTCTGGTTCCTTATCCGGAAGTGACCGCTGATATTGAGATTGGTGAGCAAATACGCGGAGAAGGAACCCGTGCTGAATTGTTAGGGTTTATTCGCTGGGGAGACCCCGGGCGGGCTGCTTTTACTGCTCGTAGGCAGGAGCACGAACTGGGTGGTGCCGTGGTTAAACAATCAATGCAATCCGCGGTTTATGATGCCTTGGAGGGTCAGCCTGATCACTTTATTGTAGATCCTCATTTCCATACGATTGAACACAACTTTTTGGTTTTCAAAACCGCGAAAACTTCCGTTGTTGGTCGAAAAGCAAAACACGATAATTATAGACAAGTAAAAAAATACAACTCGGATGTTACCGATACCTTGTTGTTGGAAAACTCCCCGCAGACCATTACCATCGATAGAAACGGCCGTGAGGCGACGAAATTGGTTACTTCTGGAAATGTTACTGATAAAGTGACTGACTCCGTCAAGGTTTATGACACTTCCGCAGGTGTGCGGATGATAAACGCTGACGCTCCAGAAGATCGGGACCCAGTTCCATTGCAGGGGTCGATGAGAGAACTTGAAGAAAAACTTCAGGATCTTAATCGAAGAATCAACTTGCTCAAGTAGTTCTAAAAACCGCCGGTTACAAGACTTTGGCTTACAAGCCCAATTTTTGAGCCTCTTCAGGATTTTCGGACATGGCTTGTTCGAATTCTCCAATATCAAAGTCAGCGACCACAAAATCTCCATTTTGGAGAGTGGGTGTTTTACTCTGACCACTCGCTGCAAGCAGATCATTCATTTTGGAAGGGTCTTTTCTTACATCAATAATCTCCATCATTAGTGACTTTGATTCAAAATAAGCGAGTGCGTCTACACACCATGGACATCCCTCTTTTACAAATAATTTTGGTTTAGGCATCATCCCATTCATTACACCTCCGGTCATGCTAGGCAAATTCATTCCCATTGGGATTGGCACGGGATGGAATTTAATACATAAAAATTCGATTCATGGTAGCCAAAAAAAAGGGGAAGTCCGGGTTTGACGAAGGAAATATTTTTATCAAGGGTGCCCGTGAAAATAATTTAAAAAATCTTACTGTTGAGCTTCCAAGGGGTAAATTAATTGGAGTAACGGGTGTAAGTGGTTCTGGGAAATCTTCGCTTGTTTTCGATGTTATGGCAGCCGAAGGGCACCGTAAATATGTCGAAAGTTTATCCACGCAAGCAAGGCAGGCGTTGGAAAAAGTAAGGCGACCGGATGTGGATTTCGTTGAGGGATTATCACCCGTTCTTGCGATCGGACAGGCCTATGCGGGTTCCTCCGGCCCGAGAAGCACGGTTGCCAGCGCTACGGAGATTGCAGATTACGCCAGGTTGCTTTGGGCAACAGTTGGGATTCCTCATTGTCCGTTGGATGGTTCGAGGGTTTCCCAGCGCTCTCTTGATGATTGCGTGGCAGAGGTTGTTAAGGTCGGTCAGGGTAACCGCGTTATTCTACTTGCTCCTTTCATGACTGCGAAGGCCTCGATTTTGCGGGAGGAATTTGAGGCGTTGGAACGCAGGGGATTCCAGCGGGTCCGCATAGATAACCGCATCAAAAGACTCGATGACTATGATCTACTGCCTGCAAAAAGTGCGGGACGTGAATTTATAGTGGAACTCGTGATCGATCGATTTGTGATGAATGAATCTAACCGATCCCGATTGGCTGATTCGCTCGAGCTTGCTTTTAAGGAGGGAAAGGAAAGGGCCATCGCTTGGATCGATGGAGAAGAGCAAAACACGGAGATTAACTTATCGCAAAGCCTTGCATGTGAAACTTGCGGGACTGTCTACCCCAAACTGACTCCCCGGCATTTTTCCTGGAACCACCCAAATGGTGCTTGTAAGACTTGCGGTGGGTTAGGGGAGATCCTTTCCTTTCGCGAAGAATTAGTCATCCCTGACCCATCCCTCACCCTGGGCATGGGTGCGGTTAAGCCTTGGAGGTTGGGATCAAGAAAAATGATCAATTTGAGGAAGAATATTCTCAAAGCTCTGGCAGAACAGGTTCCGTTTGATAATCGAAAGCCTTGGGAGAAGATTCCTCGGGAGATCAGACAGCTATTACTTTATGGAGATCCCTGCAGAGAATTTACCCTTAAACTTCAGGCCGGTCGGGGTAAGGCGAAGAAGCAAGTTTTCCCCGGAATTTTAAAGGACCTCGAAAATACCATGAAAACCACCTCCAGTGACACATTGAGAGCTAAGCTGTTAGGATATCAGCAGGGTAAAGTTTGCCCTGATTGCCAGGGAAAAAGGCTCTCAGCTTTTGCCCGTTCTGTCTTGGTCAATGGCTTGTCACTCGGTGATTTCCTTCATTTCTCCGCTCGGGATGCATGGAATTTTCTCAAGCCGGACAAACAAAATGAGAAACTTTTTTCAAAAGTTTCCGATGCATACAACGGGCTTGAACAGAGACTTGGTTTTATAAATGAAGTTGGGCTTGGATATCTTTCACTTGACCGGGCCTACAGGAGCCTAAGTGGCGGCGAGGCACAAAGATCGAGGTTGGCAACTCAATTGGGAATGGGCTTGGTCGGCGTTACCTATGCCTTGGATGAACCGAGTGTGGGGCTTCATCCGGCAGACCATGAGTGCTTGCTTTCCGTGGTTCAGGGCCTTCGTGACCGGGGAAATACTGTTGTGGTTGTGGAACATGATGCGGAGACGCTACTTGCCTGTGATCACTTGATCGAAGTGGGCCCGGGACCCGGAATAAATGGAGGAGAGTTATTATTCTCAGGAGATGTGAAGGCGTGTATTGAATGCGAGTTTAGCGTAAGTGGAAATTTCCTATCGGGCAAAGAGGCGGTGGAGAAGGATTTTCAAACAAAGAAGCCGGCGAAAAGTTTTCTCAGGGTTAAGAAGGCCAGCGCGAATAATCTGAAGGAAATTGATGTTGGGTTTCCAGTCGGTTTATTAACTGTCGTTTGCGGGGTTTCGGGATCAGGAAAAAGCACCCTTGTTAATGAAGTTCTTGCCAAAACCGCTGCCCTTGAATTGCACAGGTCCAAGCAAATACCCGGAGAAAGTGCAGGCGTTGACGGGCTTCAAAATTTTGATCAGGTGGTTCGCGTGGATCAATCACCTATCGGAAAAAGTCCAAGGTCAAACCCCGCAACTTTTGTGAAACTCTTTGATCAGTTACGAAAGCTCTACGCCCAATGTTCACTTAGCCGGGTGCGTGGCTACACCGCGGGCCGTTTCAGTTTCAATCTGCCTGGAGGTAGATGTGAGAGGTGTAAAGGTGACGGTATGGTCAAATTAGACATGCAATTCCTTGCGGATGTCTACATCCCATGTGAAAGCTGTCAAGGCATGCGTTACAATCGGGAAACATTGGAGGTTAGGTTTCGGGGTTATAATATCGCTGAAGTTTTAAATATGAGCGTGGAGGAGGCAAAGGAAGTGTTTTGTAAACAACCTGCAATCCTTGGAAAGTTGGAGACTCTCGATGCAGTTGGCTTGGGCTACTTAAAATTGGGGCAACCCTCCAATACCCTTTCCGGCGGCGAGGCCCAGCGCCTCAAGCTTTCTCTCGAGCTTAGCCGGAAGCAAGCAGGTCGTGCTCTCTATTTACTTGATGAACCCACTACGGGTCTTCATTGGTTGGATGTGCAAAAACTTATGGATCTATTGTTTCGCTTGCGGGATGCCGGAAATACCTTGGTGGTGATCGAACATAATTTGGATGTTATTCGATTGGCCGATCATGTTGTGGAAATTGGACCCGAAGGAGGGGATATGGGTGGAAAAGTAGTCTTTCAGGGATCTCCCGCTTTATTATCCAAGCAAGAAACCAATACCGGTATTTTCCTCAGTCGTCTTGAGGCTCAACTTGCCGGTTCCAAATCATGAGCGTTGATTCAAAAGATCAGATTGACCCAGAAAATGGTCTCGACCTTCTTTCAGTAAAAAGAAACGCTTTTTGGCACTTATGGAAGAGGCGGGGCCTTCTTCTTGTTGCCCTAATTTTCCTACTTATCCCATTATGGGGTACTTTTCAGCCTTTGTTTGAATTTATTCTCTTCGCCATTTCTTTGGCTGCTCTTACTTATCCTGTTTTTTATCGCCCGATATCAAGAGGTATGAGGAAAGTTTTTCCGAAATTCCCGCCAAAACGCTCTTCCGAATTTTCCGCTATCCTTTCCACCCTGACTTTAGTTTTATTGATGCTCTCGCCAATTCTTTTACTTTTAGTCGAGGCATCCAAGACTCCGCAAAGTTTCGGCAATATGGTCGTTTCATTGGCTCTCGGGGAGGACGAGGGAAGAGGAATTCTTTTGCGTAGCGTAAGTCAGAGGATTTCCGAGATGAGATCGATTTATCCGAGATTGCCTATCGATGAAGGAAAGGCAGTCCAATTTGTGGAAAATCTGTTAGGGGACACGAGACAATTTTCTGGTTCCTTTTTGGATTTTTTATTTAAGGGGACAAGAGGTTTTGTCGCTGAACTCGCTCTGGCATTAATTGCCCTTTCCTTTCTCTATGCACATGGGGGAAGCTTTGTGCAACAAGCCATGAAATTTGGAGGCTTTGAAAAAAAGGAGGTCGAGATCTGGTTTAAACTTCATCAAAAGATTACTTTTCGACTCTTGAGCGACACTGTCCTCACCTCGGTCTTTAGAGGACTTTCGCTTGGTTTGGTTGCATATTTTATTGGAGGATTCTTTTTTCTCCCCGTTTTCTTTCTGGGTTCTTTTGCCGGATTGGTTCCAGTGGTGGGGAGTGCGATGATCTGGCTGCCTTTATCATCATTAGTCTGGTCTAAGGGGGAACCTGTCACAGCATTGCTTCTGGCAACTGTGAGCCTTTTATTAAATTATGGCATCAGCCGTTTTCGAGCTGGAATGGGCCAAAGATTACATGAGCAGGGTGCATGGCTGAGCTTCATGCTTTTTCTCGGAATTATAGGAGGATTGTTGTCATACGGTCCACAAGGTTTTGTAATCGGACCGATGGCTGTGGTACTGGCGTATGGATTGATCCGCTTTCTTTCCGGTCAGTCCGTTGACAAGAGCCAGATGTACTAGTCCGCGTCGTAAATAACGACTCTTTCCCACAAATCCTTACACTTATCGACAAATGCGAGGTGGATTGGGTCTGCCTGGTATTCATTATGGGCATCCATGTCTTTAAGAATTACGGTAATAGCATAATCGTAGCTATCTTCGACAACCGGTCTTTTGGGAGTAGGTGCGGGGGTACCTAGGTGAAAACTTTCCACTGAAAAGATATCACCCAATGTTTTTACATTTTTCGCAAATTTTTCTTTAAGGGCATTTGACAAATCTGCTTTTAACCAAAAAAAAACGGTATGGACTAACATTCCACGAAACTTGATCAAGAACAACAGTCATACAACAAAAAAATACTTGCAAACTTCATCTCTCTGTTATGACATAATTTTCCCTAAAATTTTACCCTGTCGTTCATGAAAATTTCATCATTTGTCATAACTAGAGCACTCATAATCTTTACATTAATTGCCGGTGTAGTTTTGGGAAAAGTCAGAGTTTTTTCCCCTGAAAAACTCGATCCCTTGGTTACAAATTTTGTTAACATTAACGAGAATTTATCCGTAAATGATCTTTCTGAAGGATTAAAGAATTACTTAGTCAACAAGGGCTACACTTTCACTCAGGTGAAAATATCTGAGACCGCTGAATATTCTGCCTTGACAGTTTTGCCTGGTGTAATGGGAGAAGTCGATATTTCCGGCAATGAGCAGCTCAGTTCGGAGGGAATCCTCAATAAATTGGGTTGGAAAAAAGGGGAGCCATTCAATTATTCTTCTTTTTTCTCTAAAAGCTCGAGTTTAAATCGTTACAATTTCATTCAAGTTGATTCAAAACTTAAACCGACACGTGGAACGGATGGAAAAATTGTGGTGAACGCAAATTTTGAGGTGGAAGACCAGTTTCCGGCTATTTCGACAATCAGTTTTTCTAACGACGGGACGGAACAATCCTCTGGATGGCGATCTCGCATTGGTGTTGAATTCTGGGAAGTTCTGAAGCCACAGGATACCCTCAATTTTTCGTACACTTTGGATCCAACTGATTCTTCACAACTCTCTTCCTATTTTTCCAGTTATCAATTGAAGTCGGATGATTTTATTCATTCTTTCTATGCAGGTTTTTCAGATTCTGACTACGACAATGTAGTTTCTCCTTCTTTGAATATGGACATTGCCGGCGATGGATTTTTTGCTGGATATTCACTTTTGCACCTTCTTGCTGGAGCAGCAGACGACTCATTGGCATTGAGTTTTGGATTGAGCTACCTGGATCTTAATACAAAAATATTTGTTGGAACTCCAAGTATCTTTGCAGGAGAGGAAGAATTATCTCTCTTGCTTCCACAGATCGGAATACAAGGGAAGTTACCTCAGGTTTTGGGAATGGAGGGGGATAGTCTTTGGTCACTTGGCGTTCAAACTGATTTGGGGGGATCAGGAAATTTTGAGAAAGGGTTTTGGATTCCCAAAGCTTCCTTAGTCATTGCAGAGCCTTTCGAATCTCTTGCAGGGGGTTTGAAGCTGAAATTAGACGGTCAACTATCATCTGGAAACCTTCCGGTTAGCCTCAAAAAATCCTTGGGTGGGCTTTCGACGATCAGGGGATACCAAGAACGCGAGGCCTACGGAGATTCAGGGGTTAGCCTGAATTTTGAATACTCTATGTTATCCGAAAATTTATCTCTGTTGAATGCAGATATCAATTATCAGAATGTATTCTTTTATGACTACGGTCATCTTTCAAACAGAGGAAAGCTTACATCGGCGAGTGACTCTGTCGATTTACAAAGTATTGGAGCAGGAATGAATGGCTCCATCGAAAATAGTGTGGATTTCTCTCTTTTAGTTGGAGTGCCTTTGACCGAGACTCTTGACACCAATTCCAATGATGCACGAATTCACTTCAAGCTTAATTATACCTTCTAAAAAAGTTGTCACTTCGTTCCCCGGTTCTATGAAGAATTCTAAATTATCCCCCACTGAATCCTTACGGTTATTGTCGCTTGGAAATCGCAAAGCATGCCATTTTACGGGAAGAGGTCTTTATCGAGCCTTTCGGGCTTTTTTTATGGGAGTTGGACTGACTGGATTCATAATCGGTTCTCCCGGTGTCGCTTTAGCCGCTAATTTGCCCAGTGGATCGGAAGTGTTGCACGGTGATGTTATGCTTCAGCAAAAGTCCTCAGATATATTGCAAATGATACAATCGTCTCAGTCTGCGATTGTTAACTGGGAGTCTTTTGACATCGGAAATGGTGCCTTGGTTGACATTGTACAACCAAATATCGATGCTGCTATGCTTTCGCGTGTAGTTGGAGACAACCTTAGTGAAATTCATGGATCCTTGAATGCGAATGGTCATTTTTACCTGATCAATCCGAATGGAATTTTATTCGGTTCGGATGCTCAGATCGATGTGCATGCATTGATTGCATCCTCCCTCGATATTGCAGACTCCGCATTCCTTTCTGGAAATATTTCATTCAATGGTGATTCTGAAGGCTCGGTGATGAACCTTGGTTCAATCAAAGCGGATGAATTTGCCGCTCTCATAGGAGGGAATGTTGATAATTCCGGTTCTATTTCTGCACCAGGAGGGGATGTTGGCTTGCTTTCCGGAGATGCGGTTTTGGAAGTGGGGGAGGCAGCGGGTGGGAAAATCACTCTCGATTTATCTGGTCTACTTGGCGGAACCACAGTGAATTCAGGCTCGATTGACATTGCATCGGCATCCACTAAAGGTGGTAGTGCTGTAGTCCTTGGGGAGAGTGTTTCAGTTCTTGGTTCCATTGATGCATCCGGTGCGAATGGTGGTGGAGAGGTCCTTATAGGTGGGGATTTTCAAGGATCTAACCCCAGTCTTACAAATGCATCTTCTACTTTAGTTTCAGGTACTATTTTGGCAGATGCTCTGGTAGATGGTGACGGTGGAAATGTTATTCTTTGGTCAGACGGAGATACATCTTTCTCGGGCAGTATTTCTGCGACCGGAGTGGGTACCGGAATCGGTGGATTTGCTGAAGTATCTGGAAAAAATAATCTTTATTACAGGGGAGTTAGCGTACTTGATGGTCCCTCCGGGGGGGGTGAATTGCTTTTAGACCCAACGAATGTAACGATCAGTTATTCGAGTTCTAATACTACCCTTGCAGCTGCTGGTGATGCAAATGGAGACAGTACACTCGCTTCCAGCGAAGGTTCAGGAGATGTTACTGTATCACCTGCAGCAATTACTACTTTGCTAAATGCTGGAACAAGCGTTACCATACAAGCAACCTCTGACATAATCGTGGATGGTGCGATTGCTAAGACCGACGGTGGCGATGCAGTACTTACATTAACTGCTGGTGATGATGTTACAATCAATCAAACTATTGTTGGTGGTGTTGGCAAACTAGGAGTCAGCGTGACTGCTGACAGCGACTCAACTAGTGCCGGAAATGTAACTGTTGGGGCAGTGATTCAAACAAATGGTGGGGATTTTTCCAGCAGTGGTGTAAATTACTCTCAAAATTCGGCAATTTTTACTCATTCAGCATCTACAAATGGATCAGTTAATATTAACCATACCGGCACTGTGGCTATAAATGACAATATTGGCACATCTGGATCTCTCTCTGGGGCTGTTTCTGTAACAGGATCGGGGGGGATTACTATGGGAGGAGATGTTTACTCTAATGGTCAGGACATATCTTTTAATCAGGCCGTTTCTTTAACAAAAAATGTTCAAGTGAACACTGGATCCTCTTCGTCTGGAAATGTTGTATTTGCAAGTACGATAAATGGTGCTTTTGGCCTAACAACCGAATCCGGCACCGGCAATACAACATTTTCAGGCATCATTGGTGATACAAGTGGTCTAACTTCTTTGTCCGCTTCTGGGAATGATGTTTCAGTCCCCTCGATCGGGGATGCTGACACGGTCGGTGTTTCCGGAGTTACTTCACTGATAGCTTCAAATGAACTGACCCTCTCAGGAGATACATACAAGACCAACGCTGCAACTTACTCTTCTGGTGCTGGTCAGAAAATAAAACTTACAGCAGGATCCGATGTCACTTTTAATTCGAATTCTCAAAATGTGGAATTTGCAACTGGTGATGTTCTTTTGTCTGACGGAAGCGACCTAATTGTGAATGCTGCTGCGATCACCACGCAAGGAATTCGTGGAAGCAGCACGGAGACTGTTTCTTTAACCGGATCCGGAGCAGTTTCACTTGGTGCAATTGGAGATGCCGGTGAAATCGGGGACGTTACCATATCAGGATCTTCAATCGGCAGTGCTGGAATAACTACTTCTGGCGGAAATATTAGTATGAATTCAGGATCAGGTTCCGGAAACATCAGCCTGGGTGGCACTATTGACACCACGGGTAATTCCGCTGCCACTGCGGGCACCGTAGCCTTAACCTCGGCCACACTTGGTCTTACTGCTGATTCATCTATTATTACGGATGCTGCCACCACCGACCAAGCGATTACGCTTCCCGCATCTGTAACTGACAGTGGTACAAACCCTTCTTTGACACTAGATTCTGGGTCCGCAAACATTACACTTAACGCGGTTGGTGCTTCGGATAATGCGATAGGTTCTTTAACGGTTTCAGAAGGTGCAACAGTTGCGTTTGCGGGTAATGTGGAGGCATCTTCGGTTGAGATTACAAAATCGACTACCATAACCCTTTCTAATGGGGTGAGTATTGATACAAATTCCGGAAATCTATTTCTTGCTGCTGACACTATAACTGATAGCGGAGTAACCCTTGTATCAACTGGTGGCTCATCTGGAATCGCCACTTTTAAAGGATCTGCGGACACAACATCAATCGGATTGGGTACGGGAGCCGGTGATCTTTCACTTTCAGAAACTTTTCTCGATAAAGTTCCGGCTGAGTATGCTACCATCCAAATTGGTGGTTCTGGACAAACTGGTGCTGTTACCCTCAACGATTCCGACAACAGTATTTCCTTTGCAAACACTGGTCTGGACATATACGGTCCTGTCAGTGTTGCGGCAAACATGACAATTGACACATCCTCAGGCAATAATCCCATCACTCTGCGATCTACTATAAACGGTGGCTACAACCTATCCCTGACTGCAGGATCTGGAAATGTAAATGTTGGCGGCACTATTGGCGGTTCTACCGCATTATCAGCATTAACTGTTAGTGGAGCTGACCTAACATTGTCTGATATTGGGGATGCTGACACCGTTGGTGTTTCTGGTGTGACCTCCGCCACGGCTACCGATGAATTGACTCTATCGGGTTCGACTTACAAAACCAATGCCGCCACCTATGCATCTGCTGCCGGTGATAAGATTTTACTCACGAAAGGCTCTGCTGTTACATTCACTACCTCTGATGATGCGGTTGCGTTTAATACCGGCAATATTAAGCTCTCCGACGGGAGCGACCTCTCCATCAACACTGCCGGAGGTGCAATCTCTGCGGTTGCGATTTATGGAACTTCTTCCGAGGATGTCACTCTTTCTACCACCAGTGGCACCACAAATACTGTATCCGTTGGTACCGTAGGATCGGCTGACCAAATCAACACGGTCGCAATTACTGGTTCAAGCGGAATCACTTTGAGTGGAAATATCGTCACTTCCGATGCGTCGGGCAACACCGTTACCCTAACCGGCCCAGTAACTCTAGGCGGTGCAGTTTCGATCGACACCGACACCACCACCAACGATGGTGCAGTCAGCTTCAGTAGCACTATCGACGGAGCACAGACTTTGGCCATTAGCTCCGGAACCGCCAATACTTCGGTTGCTGGAGCCATTGGAGGCACCACCAAAATTTCCTCGTTCTCAATACCCACCGCCAACGATGTTTCCTTGCAGGCGGTTACTACCGTTGCTTCCGGCACTATTACTTTAGGCACGGATTCTTCCACTCGAATTGATGGAATCCTTACTCTTGCCGGCAATCTGGCTACCGACAATGGGGACGACTCAGCTGCCGGAGCACTTTCCATCTATGCCGACAATGTATCCTTGAATCATTCTTCGAGCGGTGGAACCATTACCCTGGATTCCGACGGCTCTTCCGATGGGGCCATCACTATTGTGACCGATACTGCAAACAGCGGTACGCTATCCAGCGCCACGGCTTGGGACGATGGAATTACCATCACTTCCGGTACTGCCGCAAGTGATCTTTCCAGTGCCTCCCTTGCCAATCTGAATGCTCTTTCAGTGAACGCCTCTTCGGTCACCGTGGGTGCTACTACGACCGGTGACGGTGGATTGTCTCTCACTTCCACAAATGGAAATGTTACTTTGAACGGTGACCTAGCCACCACCGGAGAAACGAATGCTGGATCTGTTACAATTTCCGCAACCAGTGGAACTATTGCTTTGGGAGGAAACATTTCGGTTTCGACTGACAGTGCCTCGGGAACCGACCAAGCAATCAGTCTTGGCAATATTACCGATGGAGCCACAGACCCCACGCTTACCCTGGACGCGGGATCCCAAAATGTGACCCTCGCTGATGTTGGAACTTCCACCAATGCAATTGGTGCCTTGACCATTACGGAAGCCGGCACCGTCAATTTTAATGGTGATGTGGAGGCAAACGGAATTGATGTCCAAAGTGCTACTTCCGTGGTGATGGCTTCCGGGAAGACTGTAGACGCAAATGGTGGAAATCTCTCTCTTGCTTCGGAAGGATTGACTGACAACGGACTTACTGCAGTTCTTTCAACCGGTGCATCCTCGGCATCAGCTACTTTGAAAGGTAGAACTGCTGCTACCACTATTGGAATTGGTACCGGAGCATCCGGTGCTTCCACCCTCGATCTTTCTGAAGCCTTCCTCGATAAGATCGACAACTTTACCACCATCGTGATTGGGGATGCTGCTCAAACCGGTGTCGTAACTTTGGATGACAACGGAGCCTTCGACTTGGCAAATACCGGCCTAACGATCAATGCGGCTGGCAACAACGGTAGTTTCGTGCAAACCTCGGACACATCCCTTACTTTAAGTGGGTCCGCCAAGGCATTGGCAATTAATGGAGACGGGGACGGTACCAATGGCACCACCCTGGCGGCTAATATTACCACCAACGGTGGTATCATAACCATCGACGACAAAATCACCCTTGGCGGAGCGGTCACAATTGATTCTACCAATTCCGGAGGCACTGCTTCCGGTGCCAATATTTTGATTAATTCGACCTCTGGTGGTGGTACGATCGATGGTGCCCAAAACCTCAACATCAAATCAGGTTCTGCCGGCTCAATCACCCTGGCTGGTTCCATTGGAGCGACCACTCCTATTGGTGACCTAACAATTGATACTGGCTCTGCTTTAGACTTGCCGGCGGTCACACTTGCATCTTCCAAAAACTTAAAT
>CACMQL010000013.1 GCA_902615835.1 uncultured Verrucomicrobiota bacterium | reverse complement strand
ATTTTCTCTCGGATGTATTCAAGGATTTCGCTGCGTGCTTGGATGTATCCCTCGGGAACATTCCAGCTTTCAAAGTCAGGACGAATATCATTCTCACAAATGTAGCTCGACATGATGGGCCTGTTTTTCCAGTCGGGAGGGTTCGAGAGCGAAGCGAGGTAGTCCCCCGATAGGATAAGGGGGTAGCACGAGTGGGGGTCACATAGGATCCATCGTTCCAGATCATAGATGCGGCGTCCCCATGGGATTTCGACGGAACTGGCTGAAGACTTGCCTTGCAAGTTGTCCATGACGAGGGCCTCGAAGACACTGGATACCCCTTTGGGCTCTTCCCCTTCAGAGTGGAAATGGATATGGAAATCAAATTCCCCAATCCGGGAATCTTCAACCTTGATTCGGTAGGTCGACTCCTCGTCAGTTTCCGCATAGAAAATCCGGCGGAGGTTACCAGATTCGCCAATTTCAAAGCTCTGCTCGATATTCTCACTCGTTGCGTCATCCGATACCGCCGAGTCGGCAATCGTGGTCTGCGAGGAGAGGAGCAATTCAATTTGGAATGTACCGGCAGTAACCAGTTCGACATCACATTCCCATATGTTTGCATTGTCACGGGCACGGCTTTTTCGCTTCTTGGAAGGTGTTATCTTTTTGGCCGATACACAAGAGACGATGATTCCAGGGTCATATTCTTCGAGAGATATCACCTTGACATTTGTGGGCTTGTATCCATCACCGGCCACGAACCGATAATTTAAAGAGTTCCCATGGACTGGTACTTCATCGGGAGTCCATTCTTCATCGATGTTAATGGTGGCTTCTTCCCTTGGATTCCGCCCCTGTCCCCGGTAAACCTTGATTTCTTCAGGCTTGGAAACCCCCTCCGCTAGGATCCTGAAGCGTGGGGCACCCTGCACGACAATGGGAAGGCCCTTTACCTTGTGGCTCGTGATGGGATTGAGGCATTCAATCTTCAGCCCTTCCTTCTTTTGTGGCTTGATGGATTGTATCAAGGAAAGCCAAGCCTCGAGATCGAGGGCCTCCCACCAATCTGCCGGTTTATTGTCCTGCGAATAAAAATAAGCAGGGGAAAGGGTGAAATCTGGGGGGCTGTCGCAAAGCTTGGCCGACAAGCTATCGAAGAAGGCTATGATATGCGAATGCAGGGAATCATCAGCTTCCCCGAGCAGGGTTTCCATGGCATAACTGAAGCCATTGGACTCGATGAACTTGGCAAGGTCCCCGAGTAACTCAAGGTGTTCCGGCGTTCCCAGATCACCATTTTTGAGACTGGGAAGCCCGCACCGTGCCAAGATTAGGTTCAGGTCGTTTACCTCAAAGAGCTTGCCCAGCAAGGCCCAACTTTCGTTCAACGCTGTGGTGGATCGCTCAACATCACCGCGTCTCGACCGGTCAGCGAATGAATAATTGAGCACTCTTCGGATTTTCTCCCAGTTATCGGGATCAGTGAAAAGCTGTTCCTGTAGTTGGCCCAATAGTCCATCAATAAATGGATCCTCTGAAAAATCTTGCTTGCCGTTCACGGTATCGGGATCCAGCCCGATGAAAGACACGGATGATTCCGTAGAGAGGTTCAGGTGTTTTCCATTGGGCAGGAGGACTAGGATAGTTTGCCGCACATTCCGGCTGCTGACAACATCCTCACCGGTACATCGGCCGCATATTGAATCCCCACCCCTCGTGGTTTTATCGGAGACGAGGAGCACGCGAATTGGATCATGGCCGGCGATCTGGACACCACCCGCATCGGCATAGGCATTCAGGAGCGCATCGAGGATGTTTCCGGGAAGCCCCCTAAGCACCATGCGCACTTCCGAACCTGGTCGTGCCTGAATGCATGAACCAACAGCATTCGAGATTGTCTTTTCTAGGATTCCTATCATTTGCATGGTTCAGCTATACGTTGAGTTTGAATGGAGATGAAATCATCATGCCGCCTTCGGCATCAGGACTATCGAGGATCAACCCGAGGTTCGTCATCGTAGAGCCTAGGTCACTGGCAGGCACATCGTTAGGGTGGATATAAATCCCGTAGCCAGCCAAGTGCTTGCAAAAGTCGGCCACATTGCGCGGGAACTTGGATTTGATGGCACAGCAATATGTCAGGGCCATGGCGGCCACGGGACCGAAGGACACAATCCATGGTGCCGCGGAATAAGCCTCCTTCTTTCGAAGGTAGTAGCCTTGATCATACCCCTTCAGTTCAACTTCGGCGGTCTGCCTTTGGCCGAGGGAGTACCGTACAAACTCTATCATGTTTGATGGAATACCCTTGGCACAAGCAAGCTGCCTCGGCTCCATGTCCAGGAGTTCCCGCTGTTTCGACAGGATATCATGTTGTGAGAGCTTTCCATGCGATTCATAGATCGTGTGCAGGAAGCTGGATACGCCTTCCAAAGTGGAGAGGCAGTCACCGGGAATTTCCAGACCGATATGATTGGCTACCTGAAGGACATGGTTAATGCCGATTCGGGCAATATAGTATTTCCTTATCATGTCCTTGGCCTTTGGGAGCGCCTTGTCTCCATATGCCCAGAATCCATTGGAAGGAATGGATAGGTCACTGTTGAGGTTATCGGTGAGTGGAACCTTTCCGGAAAGGCATCGTTGCAGCTCACCCCAAACCACTTCATGGACGTGGCAAATCCAAAGGACATGAGAGGCCGTGCCAATGCGCAGGACGGATTCTAACATACTTATCCACTGTCGACGGGTCAAGTAGGGCTTCAGCCGGAGTACGGCATCCAGATCCTCGTGAAAACTTTTTGCCGGGGAATGAATTTCTTGTGCGTCATCATGGCTGATCGCCATTACATCACCAAGGTCCGCGTATTCCCACTCATGGGAGATCCTAGGGGGTCTCCAGGCGGTTAGTTCTTCTGCAAGGAAGCGTGCCCAGACATCATCCGCCCGATCTACCGTGAGGGCATCAAAGATCCGTTTCCATGTCTTTTCAGCCCCATCCTTCCCCTGTCTGGAAAAGCCAAGTACCCGTTGCACAAGATCCCCGGGATTCCATGGATTCCCCCTGAGGCGCGCGGAGGATGTATACAGGGCCAGTTCTGGAACCAGCGGCATCAGCTGAAGGAACCTCTGTTTGGATTGGTTTGGCTGCTTCGGGCTCTTCAAGACCTCGTCGATGACCTTGTTCCATCCGCGGGCGGATATCTTTCCGTCCCTAGATTGAAGCTGCTTGGTAGGCGCCTGAACGCGGCGATAAAACTCAGAACCCTGTCCCGGGACATTGCGTTCACTCAGGGATGGAAAACCCACCTTCCTGTAAAGCGATGACATGAGCACTTCTCCGGTTGCATACTCTGGGGCTGGACGCATCAGGAAAAACGCCGCCTTGTAGGCTGCATGGTGGTTCGTTGATGCCGTGGGTGATTGGTAAAACTCATTGAGTGCCATGCTGACTAATCCCTTTCAACTTGTTCCACGTAAAAGCCGCTCATGTCGTCGTATTTAATTACTTCATTCAAACCGCCAATGATGATGTCAAATTGGTCCGTGCGTTCCTCGTCACGCACGACCTCCCCGAGAACGCATGATTTTGTGCTGTCCAGTAGCGCAAAAATCTCTTCAGGAAGGGATGAGGGAGTAAGGCCCTTGCTTGAATGGTATAGTGCGTAATAGAGCTCGAATGTTAGTGGGACCGCTCGGGTGCCTACTCTGAAATAATGGTGGGTTAACCTGGGTCGCCCTTCGTTGCTTTCCAAGGCGATGCTCTTGACCGGAATTAGCGGCCCCTTCAACAGGGAATTCCGGGGCAAGGATGGTTCTGGCTGGCCGAATGTCGTCACAAGGGAGGCTTGGAAGGATGAGCCTCGGTTGATCAACTTTTCGAATGCCCGCCTGAGCTTCACCATCTCCTGAGGGTTGTGTAGCGTTTGGTTGTATAGGGCAATCTCTTCAGCATGCTGGTATATCCCCATCCTTGTCCCGATGCTTCGCTTGAACAGGCGGGCGGCGAATACCTTCATGGCCGAGTGCACCCGCTTGGCAACCTGAGTATCGTTCTTTTTCAGGGATTCCGATGCTTCAAGGAAATCCTCCCCATGCTCGAGGAAATCGAAAAGAAGCTTTTCCGGCCCGACCAAATATCGGTTGATTGTTTTCCGGCCAAGTGAAATGGAGTGGCTGAAAAGGTCCTCCACCTCGTCCATGCATATGGTTCCGGCTTCATTGATAGCCTTACTTCCATTGTACCCGACGGGGTCGAGTGATTCGCCAAGCGGGCCATTCAGCATGGTGCTAATGGTCGACGTATTGTCAGGAACCCTTTGGAATAGGCCACTCAGGAATCCCTGGACGATTTCCCGTTGTCCATCAAAAGTGCTACCCGTGGCCTTCAGCTTCTTGGCGAATTCGTTCCTGAGGCTCCCTAGTTTGGGCCATCGGGGGAATAGGGCATGCGTGTATAGTTTGGATACCAAGTTGAAAGACGCCCGATAGGCAGCATTTCGGTTGCCATCACCCGTTGCCACCTCGACCTGTTTGCGAACCCAGTCGCAGGGGGGCATTCCCCGGTAATACTTTTCCGAACCCACCATTATAGCACTTACAAGTCCGAACAGCTCCCGGAAGTTCCACCGCTTCCCGGAAACAAGCTCATAGGCATGGAGGAGGTCTAGAACGGCGATTCGTACCTTCGGCGTGGACAGCATTTCCTGATTTGCGCGGAAGGGACAATTATTCTTCGCAGGACAATCCCCACAGGCCTTCCATTTAGCATCGTCCGCTATGTGGCTGAAGATCCGCTCTGCGGGGGACTCGGTTCCCTCGTACAGTGCCGGATCAATCAGGCTTTCCACATCCATTGGCCAGATACCGATGTCTTGATATTCAGAAAGGGGCCATGCATCAACCGAATCGGGGCGGGATGTCACGGCAAGGGAGATTTGGTTTAGGAACTGGACTGTATTTTCGTGGTATGGGCCATTGGCAGCAATGGGAATTGCTTCTGCGAGTACACCGCGGTTTACGCAACAGATATACAATTCTTTGGAATCGGGGTTGAGTACGATTTGCTCCAGATCTTCCAACAGCAGCTCCTGCGGGGTTGATCCCGGCCGTTCGGAATCCCCGACTGTAGCATCCTGAACCAGCTGCAGGCCTCTATAACTGCCGATCTTCTTTTGCAACGCGACTTTGCGCGGAAGGATTCCCTGATCAAGGTGCTTCCCGAATTCCGCCCTGAAGTGTTCCTCGACTTCACCAGGACAGTCCATTAGGGAACCAAGTTTCCGGATGGTGCTCTCGACGGCATCGCTCTTGCCATTGCCGGGCCCGCCAACCAGAAATACCGACCTTGGGGCAGCCATGCCGGCAACAATGCTTTCCCCCCAATTGTTGAGCCGCTCTACCACCCTCGTTTGGATCGGATCGATCAGACGTATCTCATTGGCCTCGAAAGGCCTTTTAACGGCACCATCACTTGATCCTGACCAAGAGAAAAAAGCGTTTGGAAATAGTTGTTCCTCGGGGAAGTCTTCATTAACTTGTTGGATAGCATTCATGTGCTCCTCCCATAGTTTCTTGCAGATCTTGTTCATGTTTCCATGTGAGTAATCTCCTCCGCGCTCAAGGTTTCTAAACATTAGTAGTTGTGCTTCTGTACTTCGGACCGATCGTTCTAAAGAGCTTGCGAGATCTTGTATGTCTTTATTGTTTTCGTGAAGTTTCTCCCCATTTAATTTAATGAATAGATCCATAACTTTAGCTAGCTCATCTCTGCTCCATACAACGCCAGACTTAGATGTTTTTTCTCCCCCCGGTATTCGCTCGTATCTAGTCATTTCCGTTTTCGGTTATGTTTAGGAAGTTACTGATTCCGAGTGCTATTTGCTTTGCCATAAGGGGAGGTACTGCATTCCCTACTTGTGTGTATCTAGGAACTTCATATGCTCTCTGTTTGCCTCCTGTGGTAACTTTGCCCTTGAACTCAAACCAATCAGGGAAAGACTGTATCCTAGCCATTTCCCTAACTGTCAATGTTCTGTCTTCGGCATAGTGTGCAAAATCATCAGGAATACTTAATTGTGCTGGTGCAATTTGATTATTTATTAGAGCTCTTTGTGAGTGCTTCCTAGATTTAAGGCTTTGCAATAATTCACGCAGTTCTACTAGATCTTTTGGTTTTCTTGTTCCAATTGAATTTTCTTTAGGGAAAATTAGGTTTTTTCCTAAAAGCCACTGCTCTTCATTACAGTCTAGTTCTAGAAGTTGCTTGTTATCCACTTTACTACCCTTGTGATTAGCTAATAATCGAAGGATTCGGAATCTAGCTTTTACAATGATCGAATGTTCTCTGTGTTCACGATTTTGTCTTTCGTCAAATCTTGTTAAATCTAGGTTTGGATTACGGATAAGGTGGTCAAATGAAGAAGAAAGATTAGCTATATAATTAGCATCTTTATTCGAATTCGGAAATGTTAATCCATCTATGGCACTTTCAACATCGATATTAATTCTATTAAGCGGGAGAAGTTTACTAGGCCAATCTTTATCAGGTTCAAGGTAATGAAAACCTGTAGGTCCAGCGACTAGAGAAGGTTCCAGGCTTTCAAAATGATTAATCGAATTAGCTATTGCTTGTATGGTAGATTGCCATTCCCTTTTTAAATTATCGCTTAAAAGATTGAGGTTTGTGGTTGCTTGCAAAGCAATGTCTTTCCTGATCGCCACCATAACGAAGCGAGATCTTTTCTGAGGTGTCCCATAATCTCGTGCCTCTGCATGGGTACAAATGGGGATATAGCCTTGAGAGTAAAATGCTTTGGCTACTTCATACCAAGCGTACCATTTTTGCCCTTCTTTATCCATGAAAGGGCTGAGGATGCCCGAAACATTTTCGAGTAATACGACCTTAGGTTTTAGTAAGGATGCACATTTAGCGAATTCAAAAGGGAGGGCATTTCGTGGATTATTAAATTCTCTTTGTCCCGCCAAACTAAAGCTTTGGCAAGGTGGACCTCCAGATAAGATATCTAAATCTAGTTTACACAAAGAAGATTTAGGTATTCGGCTAAGGGCTTTGTTTAGTTGGTTAATTCCACCAACAAACATATCTCCATTAAATTGTAAAAGTTTTTGAAAAGCAGTTTCTGTAATGGGCTCGTTAAGGTACTTTCTAGGGTCATTCTTGTAGTCACCATTTTTTTCCGGTGAGTATAATCTAGTGTACCATTTCTCGGGACTGGATTCTTTTGGCTCTTTTTTATGTATAAGATTATAGGCATATGTCGCGGCAGGCATAGGAGATAGCTCATTGGCGAATACGCGCTTGAATCCTACGGACTCAATCCCGAGAGACATTCCACCGCAACCCGCAAATAGTTCAGCATAATTTAGATTTAAATTCAAAACTGTATCACATGTATCTTTGATGGTGGTAATCATAGAGAAAAGTCGAAATTGGTGAGTGAAATAATTAATTTTACAATAAGCGAGAAGAAACAACTTTAATTGCATTTAAGTAATTCAAGGTAGTAAAGCCGATCGAAGCGATTGCTAACCCAGCCTTCGTCAAGTCGACCGTCGTCATTTAAAATGAGGGTGCTGCTATGGGCATGGTTTTAGTAAAAATCAAACAGTAGCGAGGTATTGCTATATGTAGGCCAAAGGTATTTCTGACCATGACCTTGAGTTTGAAGATAAATGTATTATGGAGATTAACTGAATTTCTGAGGGCATTTTGTGCGGCCAGGCAGCTGCCGTGCATGAAGCTGTCTTCCACAGATTGGATAACCCGTTTTTCGGGCCAAAAACTCCAGCCCTAGGGCATGCAGTTGATGCGGTCTTGCAGGAGGGGGAGCTGGGGCCATCCGCATCAAATGACCCAGCTGTTTCGTTCCGCCAGGTGCTCGGCATAGACGGGTACATGCATGGGCTGCATCCGCCAGACTTCGGCTGAGAATCCAAACTCATCCACCACCACTTCATAGAGCACGGCAAAGACCGTGATGATATCTTTGAAGATAATCATTTGTTCCTCCAGTTGCTGGAGGTAGGGGGATAGGGCGGTGCGTTTGATTTTCTCAAGCTCCCGATCTTCAGGGGAGTAGCGGGCGAGGGGATTGATAAAATGAGGATGAGAGTTTTTATAAGTTTGAGAGTTCAGGAAGAGAGAGCATAGGCAGATATTTGGATTAAGTATTTTTGGATGGGCTCCCATTATACATACCTGTCAACCCCCTCAATTTTACTGGGAGAGCACCCTTGGGTGAGTTGTTAGAGATTTTGAGTAAGTCGGAGTTGGTGCACATTTACTCTACCCTTATATCCATAAAAGTGGGCGGTAAAAAGTAGGCTTTGCTACAAACCGTAGAGGTGAAAGTTTTGAATAAAAATTTGCATATGTACTACAATCGTAGTACAAAAAAGTATGAGTAAATCTTCCATAGTTCAGGCACGAATAGAGCCAGAATTAAAAGCAAGTGCTGAATCGATCTTTCGTGAGCTTGGACTTAATTCTTCTCAGGCGATTAGCATTTTTTACAAACAGGTGGAACTCAGTGGTGGGTTGCCTTTCAAGGTGGTTGTGCCCAATGAGAAAACCCGCAAGACTTTTCAACAAACCGATAATGGACAGGATTTGACTGTCTGTGAGGATGCTCAGGATATGTTTAAGAAACTGGGGCTATGAGCCTGGTTCCCGTTTACACCAAGCAATTTGAAAAAGATCTAAAGCGTTGCCTGAAACGCAATAAAAGGATGGAGAAATTTAAATTGGTAGCGGAGGCTTTGATTGAGGGCCAGGAGCTGGATCCAATCCATCGGGATCATAAATTGATCGGCAATTTTGTTGGACGAAGGGAATGCCATCTAGAATCGGACTGGTTATTAATTTATAAACTGGAAGAGGGTAGGGTCATTTTCGAAAGAATGGGTACCCACTCGGATTTGTTCTAGGAAATTTGGTTTTTTAAGAGCTCACTCACACAGTAAACCTATACATTGTGCGAAATGAATTTTGGCCAAAAGTAGGGGTGAACATTTAGATTTTAAAAAAAATAAAACGAATCTTTTGATTTCTGAAAAGTCTGTGTTAGATTCTAAATTTCCCCCTATTCAGCGTGGTGATTGGATAGTTGGTTTTGTATTCCATAATTATTTGGAGTTTAGCCATTTGATGATGTCTAGCTAGACATGATTTCATCTGGGGAAGATCGTAAAAAAGAAGTTGAAAGGAAAAGATTGGTTGAATGATAAAGAATAGATTTAAGAAGAGTCTGCATAAGATGAAGTTTCCCCAAATGTTGTTCCCGTTTGTGGGTCCTTGTGCAGGACCGAGATTACAAGTGAAGGGTACTAGGCATCACCACTTGGTGTTTTATCTAAATAAGGATGGCAGTCGCTCGCAGACATATGAAGACCCTCTTTTTTTTAGGCATGGTGGCTCGAAGAGTTGGTACAGCAATGGAAAAATGAGAGAGATATTACCGAATGAAAGGGGTTACCAGCATGGTCAGCAAATACAGTGGTATCCAGATGGGAGTTTGAAGCGTATATGGCATTGGCATAAGGGAAGAATGCACGGACGTTGGATGGAATGGTACGAGAATGGAGTAACTTCCTTTCAAGGACACTATCGGCACGGCAAGAAACATGGCAA
This sequence comes from uncultured Verrucomicrobiota bacterium, assembly GCA_902615835.1. GTDB lineage: Bacteria > Verrucomicrobiota > Verrucomicrobiia > Opitutales > Seribacteraceae > Seribacter. The sequence goes on along the minus strand of CACMQL010000013.1, from coordinate 35,486 downwards.
GTGGTGGGAGTGGTATGAAAATGGTAGGATGAGTACGGCAGGTGATTTTCTGGATGGATATGCCCTAAACCTTACGGTGTGGAAACCGGATGGTACGCTTTGTCCCGAGTCGGGCGTGAGTGCGGGCTTTGGATACTGGCTAAGTTATGAAGATAACGGTGATCTTAAGAGTCGCTCGGAAATTTCCAATGGTGATATTGTTTACGAACTTCCCGACGAATTTAAGGGTTTAGAAGATGACGAAGACGACGGAGATAACAGCACCGATGAGTACTGATAAGTACTCATCGGTTGTCTAATCTGTCAGGTTTGTATTTTGGTGACTCCAAGGCTTACTCCATCGGAGGTCTGATCTTGGTCGCGTAGGATTTGAATTGTTCGATCGCATTTAAGGCTTCGGGGTCATCCAGATAACTGGCTGGTTTTTCTATCTCCTCTTTTTCTTCTGACAATGGCTCTTCAGGAAGATTCCGGGTGAGATCATAAGCAAGGAACAAGGGGTAACTGTCATTGAAAATGGACAACCCACCGATTCTCCAAATTCCAGTCCTCTGTTATTTCCCGGTTCCTCTGATTCCTGATTTTCGTTTTCTTTATTTATCATCGTTTTGTCCTCTTTGTGTTTAATGATGATTTGTTATTTAAGGTGAGTAAGGAAGCTACCCGGTGGGCAGGTAATTGTGCTTAAGTTCGGCGAGTGATTTCCACTCGATCAACTCCCGGTAGAAGACGCAGGTATCATAGATATCCAGTTCGGGAAGCACTTCCTCGAGTTCATCGAGATCAATGGGTCCATGAGCATGTTCCCGGTCGCCGGTGACATAATAAATTTCAAGCCGATCGATTTCCACGGGTTCCCAGGCAAGGTCCGGAAATTCATCGGATGAATGGTTACTCACTTTCATCCGCTGGTTGTCGACCCGTATTACATTTCCCCTCAGTAGCTGGGAGGCCACATGGTTGGCGAGTTTACTATCCCGAAGTTCGCCCTCGATTTGCAGGATTTCCTTGACCCGTGGACGGGTCTGTTCGATCAAACTAATGTTTTGGCAGAGGATGGATGCATCCTCCCGGGAGAGACATTGATTGATCAACTTCATGCCCTAAACCTAAAGGATGGGCTGACGAAATTCTACTCAGCCTCCTGTCATAAGTGTCATAATCACAAGCCTTGCCAGTAGGGTTTGGTATCAACTCTTGCAAAAAATCAATTTCTTGATCAGAATATTAAGATGGATGCAGCCAAAATAATTGATGAAATCAAACTCTTGCCTGCGGATGAACAAGTAAAGGTTATAGAGTATATTCGTACTATTCCCAACGAAGAAACTGTTCAGGCAATAGACGAACCGTCTGATACCCTCCAAAGATTCAATTCAGTGGATGCTCTTTTTAGCGAACTTGAGAGCTGATGCTTTTGCTTGTTCGTAAAAGTAGATTCAAGAAAGACTACAAAAAACTTAAATCTTCCGGGAAAGATCTAAATAAACTTCGTTTAGTAATAGAGCTATTAGTACAAGGAAATGATCTACCTTCGAAAAATCGAGATCACTTTCTCATTGGAAAATATAAAGATTTTCGAGAATGCCATATCGAGCCAGATTGGTTAATGATTTACAAGCTGACTCCTACGGAATTAATTTTAGTGAGGACTGGTAGTCATAGTGAACTGTTTGGCTGAAACTACTCAACATATCCACTAACCTTAAGTGTCATAGAACTTATAGGTGACCCTTTATTCTTCTTGCGAATGTATTCAACGTAATACAATTATTACAAATTAATACATCTCTTTCCGTTCGTATATCTGAACATCTTGCCAGGGAACTTGATGAGGTGGCCAAATCTACGGAGCGTTCGCGTTCTTTTCATATCCAGCAGGCCTTAAAATCATATCTTAAAGAACAGGCTGACCTGCAGATTGCCTTGGACCGCTTCAAGGATTCTACCGATCCGGTGGTTTCCATGAAAGATATGAAGAAGAGTTTGGATGTTTGAAATTACTTTCAAGAAAATGTTCTTCCAAGAACTGAAAAGAATTGAGAAGCAGGTTCTTATTACGCGGGTATCCCATCGAAAAAAAGTATACGACTAAGGGTACTGTTCAGCCTAAAAATTTACGCACCGCATTTATGACACTTATGACATCTGTCTAGGTGGATAAATAATTTCCGTGGGTGCATGCTTGTTCCCATGAGCACTTCACGAATTCAAAAAAAAATAGACAAGAACGCAGCAGGGAATCTTGCATCCAGGATTGAAAATTTCTTTCCGCGGGAGCATGCGATTCTGGCAGAATATTTTGACCTGCAGGAAAAATTGCCGGAGGAAGCGAGAGCCTATCATCCGAAGGAAATCATTGAAAAGGATTCAGAATATGACGAGGCAACCGAGGGAATTGGATGCCGGAAAAGTTATAGGGGGGAAGACTACCGAGCGATCGATAATGCAGTAGCCCGAATTGCCCTGGCACCGGTCCGGGAAAATCTCCCGACATGGGGTGGGTATGGAGAGGGGGGCGTCTTTCATACACGACAGTCGGAGAATGAGAGTGTCTTGCCTGAGCGGGGATATCGCAGTGATCCCGTCCATGTCCTTTCAATCAACTGGGCAAGTTCGGGTCCGGGGTTTTCCTGGCCCTTGAAATATTACATATCATGGATTCCGTATTATGAAAGATATGTGGTGACGGTTTCCTATGACACTCCGGAAGTCGAGGGGTATTTGGATTTGGCGATCGGGCATCTGCCTGAGGGAGCTTCGGTGGAGAAGGAATTAAAGTCAGTAATTGTGAGTCACTGGGAGTGGGATGCGATGTATTTGCAGGGATGGGAGGGAGTGATTGATTCCGGTATTGTAGAGGATCCCTGGGCCTGGCGGGAAGAGGTAAGCTGGGGATATAATGACGACGGTGAGGAGATCGCTTTTCTGGAGCAAGACGAGGAAGAGGAGTGAAGTAGAACTTGTTTATTGGTAAATAAATGAAAGAAATGCAGATGAAGAAAACAGCACTGGAAGAAGAAATACTGGAGGATGTAAACCGCCTGAAGGATTTGTGGGGGGTCGAGGAGCCTCTGCGGTTAACGGGTGGGTTTTACCAGAACTATTGCAATATATCGGTAAGTAACCGTAAGATCCGCAAGAAGAAGAGACAGACCTGGGCGGGCGTACTTGCTCAGGAACTGGGGCATTTGCCCGAGACGGAAAAGGAATGGTTGCAGGCATTTAACCTGACGGGAGTTTTGCCCCCGAAGAAGTTTACCAATCTACGCAACCGGCTATGGGACTATGATCACTGTATCGAACTGCAGGACCTGAGTGAGCCGGTGGGAGAGAATCATTTGGGGGAACCTTACAGGTGTCCCACACCCTCAGCGATGGCTTATGATCTGTTTAAAGCCTTGCGGGTATGGGATTGGTTTGACCGTAACCATCTGAGCCGATGGGAGGGGTTTCAGTACAACAATGATGGATTTCCCAAGAATCCGGGTCGTAGTGTGTTACTGATCAGTCGACGGTTTGGCTGGGACCTGGCGGAGGAATTGAAACCGCGTTTCGGAATCATTCTTAATCTCCGCCCGACCCGGGAAGATTCCAGACAGAGGTAAGCGGTTGCCAACCTATGTGGGTAAGCGTAGGGGAGAGAGTATGAAGATTCTATGTCTTGGCCTCGTTTTTCTTTCTTGATTGTGGATAGACTCATAACTTTAAGTGAGTAATGAAAATTACTTATTTTTGCACTTTCGCTTGTTGTTCGGATGAGCCAGTGAATTTCATATGAATTTATAGAAATAATATTTCTTGTGAGCATGATCCCGCAGTTACCCAATCATCTTTCCAAACTGGCCAAGAGTTCTCCACCGGAGTTTTCGGCAACCATCCCTGATCATCAAGAATTCGTGCAGCAGGCGGCTGTTTCCATATTGGAAGATAAATCCGGAATTTCACCGGAGGAGGCGGAGAATATGCTTGTGCAACATTCCGATCAAGTTCCACTCGCCCTGCACTTGGGAGCCAAGCTAGCCCGGTCACGACAGGTAATTACGGAACTTTCCCAACCCCTTCATGTCGATGTTGTATTTGCAGCTTACAAGGAAAATAATCGAATTCTTAGACCGGAGGAACATCCATCTGGGGAGGACTTTCTACGCAGAAAAGTGGCTCAATTAAACTGGCTGGGGGGAGCATCCGAACATTTCCACTGGCACATGACCGCAGTGGATGATGGTTGTCCGGAAAAATGTGGAGATATAATCGAGAATCTTGCCCGGGAAGAGGGCTACGGGGAAGTCAGTGTGTTACGATTGTCGGATGCCATAGAAAAGAAATTGCCGGTATCGGCCGGACTATCCTCCACCGACGAGAGTAGAAAGGGGGGTTCCATAATTTATGGGATGTGGAATGCCTCCAATAAGGATCCAGAAGGCGATCATGTTATTGTATTTACAGACGCCGACCTATCGACTCATCTTGGACAGGTTGGCTTGTTGGTTGATCCTATACTCAACCAAGGTAAGGATGTCGCGATCGGTTCCCGCCGGGAGGTAAACTCTATCGTGGTCAAGCAAGGCACGCGAAATGTCCGCGGCAAGCTATTTATCTATTTTTGGAAACGGATGCTTTCGCCTGCTTTAGGTGAGGTTGTTGATACTCAGTGCGGATTTAAGGGTTTCCGGGCAAGCATGGTAAAAGCAGTGGTGGAGGACTGCCTGGAGTATGGTTTTGCATTTGATGTCGAACTGTTGCTGAGAAGTGAACTGCAAAATCCCAACGGCATCGCCAAGTCAGCGATTGCCTGGATAGACAGTGAGGCTGAATCGACCACCACCGCACTCTCGCCCTACCTGAACATGTTAAAAAGTATTGCCGCGATGAGCCGAAAATACTTGCCAGCCCAGGAATCGGGAAATGCATTTGCCCTTCTGGTTGAATCGCTTGATGAGGAAAATTGGAACCGTTTGGTCGATCGGACTCCATCGGCCATTGCGAACGGAGATCCGCTGACTTTTGAAGAGTTTTCAGGGGTTTCTGCGGATGATCTTCGGGCTCTCTTATCTGACAAATAAATTTTGATTTTCGGTCCCGTAAATCAGTCGACGGCTTGTAGAAAAGGGACTGGTTGAATTAAAACTTCATTTCATAATAATTCTAATTTCCTGCCGAACTCGGAAAGACCTCAGGCCGAAGTAAGCAGTTGCCAACCGTTGCAGGTCAGCGTAGTGCAGAGAGCATGAAGATTTCATCTCTATCCCTGCTCTTTCTTATATGCACCCTTGGCACATTTCTAAATGGGCAGGTCAAGGGTTTGCTGCCCATGGCCAAGCCGGAAGCGGTGGGACTGGACCCGAAGAAACTGGAAGTGGTGGATGACAAGATGGAGGCCTTGATCGAGGAGAACCGTCTAACCGGGGGAACGGTGGTGATCGCCCGCAAGGGAAAGGTGGCCCATTTCGAAACCTATGGTCTGCGAAACCGGGAGGAGAAATTACCGGTTGAAAAGGATACCATCTTTCGGATCTATTCGATGACCAAGGCAATCACATCGGTCGCGGCATTGATGCTCTGGGAGGAAGAGAAACTGGACCTGGATGATCCATTGTCCAAGTTTTTTCCGCCCTTGAAAAAGATGAAGGTGTGGAAGGATGGAAAGCTTATCGATACCAAGAGGGAAGCAACGGTGGCGGATTTACTTAGGCATACGTCCGGACTGACTTACGGGTGGATGTCGAGCAAGCCGATCCGCGAGGCCCTGCGTTCCGCCGGGATTTTGGACCGTAATAAAAAACTGGTCCCCATGATGAATGGTATGGGCGAGGTGCCCCTGCAGTTTCAGCCGGGATCGGATTGGGTGTATGGTTGCTCCACCGATGTATTGGGGGGCGTGGTGGAAGTGGCATCGGGCATGCCTTTCGATAAGTTTCTGAAGGAGCGAATTTTTAAGCCTCTGAAAATGAAGGATACCGGGTTCTACGTACCGGCAGACAAAGTGAACAGGTTTGCCGCAAATTATAACTACAGAAAGGGCAAACTTACCATGATCGATGATCCCAAGACGAGCAGTTATCTTGAGAATCCGGTATTCAAATCGGGCGGGGGCGGACTGTGCTCGACTGCGACGGATTATATGAGGTTTCTCCTGATGATTGAAAACAAAGGAAAATTTGAGGGGAAGAAATATTTATCAAAAAAGAGCGTTAAGCTCATGACCACCAATCAAATACCCAAGGGTGGGGGATGGGTGACCTTTGGTGAACAGGTGAGAGAAGGCGTAGGTTTTGGACACGGATTTTCAGTCCGTGTAAAAATGAGCAAGTGGGATCCGAATGGAAGAATCGGAGAATATGGATGGGGCGGAGCTGCGAGCACGCACTATTGGATATCGCCCAAAGACAATCTGATTGTCCTGACTCTCGAGCAGGTGATGCCTTACAGTTTCAATACCGAATGGGCTCTCAAAGGCCTAATCTATGACGCCCTCGTAGACTGAAAGGTTTTGAGTTTGTGCGAGTTCAAAAACAGAGCGTCGGGATTATTCGCTTGTATGAGGAGACTTGAAAGAGACGACCCGTTTGTCCTTGAGTTCGACAAAGCCCTCCTCGTCCTCACCATCGGAATTTAAATCGCCTTTATAAAAATAGACGACTTCCACGGATGGTTTGACCGAAGGGCGGATGCGGGTGGGACGACCGAGGATTTCACGGACTGAATATTCTGACATGCGCTTGCGAATCTTGGTCCATGGCTCGGGGGTGGTCCAGGGACCCCGGGCCTGATCCTGACTACTTTGAAATTCGATACGAAACTTATCAAAGAATGCTTTTTTCTCGGTCTCGTCCTTGGGGACAAGACCCGTCACTTGTTCGGCGATGGCCTCGGTACCCGCTTTTTCCAATTTACTGATCCGTTCCCTAAGTTTTGTATTCTCCTGTTCCAGGCTGGCCAGTCTTTTTTCAAATGCATCCAGTTTGGCAGTGGTCTCATCCTGTGCGGAAACAAAATTGGATAAGAAGAGGCAGACAAGGGGAATAAAAAGTAAAAGAGATTTCCCGGCAGGTATAAATTTTGTTCTTGGAAATGGATTCGATTCTGTGATGTACATGGCGTTAAAAAAGCATCGCTTTGGGTCATCGTCAATGCTTTGGTGAGCTCAGAAAAAATAAGAAAAGCATCTTGGAAGAACATGCCATGACTGATCTGAAGGATCCATTTAAGGAGGCCCGCCAAACGGGCCCCATCCAAATGACCAAGTTCAATGGGGAGGAGATCCCCTTGGTCCTGCGTCTACAGGATCTTCGGAAAACGCTCAAGGAATGGCAGTCATTTAGCAGTGATCATCCGTTTAAGGTGGTTCCCCACACCGAGGAAAAGATGAGGACGATACGGCAGATCCCCATCGAGATGGATCCTCCTGATCATACTGAGTACCGCGCCTTAGTGCAGCCCTTTTTTAAACGGCCCAATGACCCTGCTTATATCAAAGATATGGAGCAAATGATCCAATCAATGGTACGGATGGCACTGTCCGCAGATCAAGTAGAGGCGGTCCATGAATTTGCCCTGCCACTTCAATGCCGGGCGTTAACCCGTTTATTGAATGTGCCGGAGACGGAAGCGGATATTTGGAAAGAGTGGGGATTGCATGCCTTGACCGAGGGGGGGGGATTGGAGGAATACACGGCTGAACAATTTACCAAGGCAGAGAAGAATCCTGGCGGAGATTTTTTCAGTATGTTGAACCGGGTGGAATTTCGTGGGAGGAAGCTCACATTCGAGGAAAAACAGGGAATTGCAAATGTCACTTTTGCCGGAGGGAAGGATACGGTGATCAATGTAGTGAGCAGTATCATCGTTTACTTTGCTGAAAATGGGGAGGCTTTGAAAATTTTAGGGGAGAGTGAAAAAAATATAAACACGGCATGTGAGGAATTCGTACGCTATGTGAGCCCATTGACCGCGATTGCCAGGACCTGTCCGCACGGGGCCCAAGTAGCCGGTCAGGACATTCCGGTCGGAAGCCGGGTCGGGCTCTGCTGGCCATCGGCCAACCGGGATGAATCCGTTTTCGATCAGGCGGACGAGTTGGTGCTTGATCGGACACCCAATCCGCATGTCGGATTTGGCTTTGGAATTCATAACTGTCTGGGTGCCCCGCAGGCACGCTTGATCATCCGAAGTTTATTGAAAGCAGTTTCCGAAAAAGTGAAAGCAATTGAATTAATTTCTGCGGTTCCAAGGATGGAAGAGGAAGAGTCCTATATCCGTCAGGTGGGCTACAATCACGCGTTGGTCAAGTTTAACTGAGCATGAAAGTTGTTTACAACTCGCCCTACTAAAATAAGCCTGAAGTTCTAGAAGTTGTGAAAAACTTTACCCTTTTTTTTTTCTCTTATTTTCAGCTGGAAGTTTGCTTACAGTACAAAGCGCAAGATTTGTTCTGAACAGTGCTTCCAATCGGAAAAATATCTTGGCGATTACCGAGTCCGATGGAGATCTCACCTGGTCCTGTAAGACGGCGGGAAAAGAAAAAGGCCATGCAGGTCATCACGATGTGCACATGTTGGAAAATGGAAACATTCTATTTCACGAGACATGGCAGGACGTGAGAGAAATCAATTTAAAGAAAAAAGCGGTCCGGGAATTCAATGAATTCGGTCTGGTGGGAAACGGTCTTGCCTGCTGGCAGGTTTTGACGGCAAGTAAGCCATAAATTTGCGGAAGAAATTATCCGCTTTGCAGCAACTTTTAAGATTCGTGAAACCTTAGTTGCTCATCGCTTCGAGCGGTGGAGCAAACTTGGTGAGGTTGATCCCTTCGACGGCGGTCTCATATTCTTCCATGGTGGGGATACGTCCGAGAATGGCGGAGAGTACAACCACCGGGGTGGAGGCCAAAAGGGATTCCCCTTTTTTACGATCCGAATCCTCAACCACACGACCCTGGAACAGGCGGGTGGAGGTGGACATAACGGTGTCTCCGAGCTCCGCTTTTTCCTGATTTCCCATACAGAGGTTACAACCGGGACGTTCCAGATACATCATGTTTTCATACTCAGTACGGGCGTTATTTTTGGGTGCATCGTCGTTGAAGACAAAACCGGAATATTTCTCCAGCATGTTCCAGTCGCCTTCCTCCTTCAACTCGTCGATAATATTATAGGTGGGGGCGGTGACCACGAGGGGAGCTTGAAATTGAACATTGCCACTTTCTTTCTCTAAGTTTTTGAGCATGTGGGAAACAATTTTCAAATCCCCTTTGTGGACCATACAGGATCCGACAAAGCCAAGATCCACTTCCTTCGCACCCTGATAATAGGATACGGGCCGAATGGTGTCATGGGTGTATCTCTTGGATACATCGTCATTGTTCACATCGGGATCGGCAATCATGGGCTCATTGATTTGATCAAGATCGACCACAAATTCCTCAAAATATTTGGCATTGGCATCGGGAGTCAATGCGGGTTTTTCGCCGGAACGGATTTCCGAAATTCTTTGATTTGCCCGGTCGATCAATCCCTGGAGAACCTGCTTTTGATTATCCATTCCCTTATCGATCATGACCTGGATTCGGCTCTTCGCAATTTCGAGGGACTCGATCAAGGTATCATCCTGTGATATACAAATGGAAGCCTTGGCTTTCATCTCGGCGGTCCAGTCAGTAAAAGTAAACGCCTGATCCGCGGGAAGAGTCCCGAGGTGAACCTCGATGATTCTACCCTGAAATACATTCTCCCCAAATTTTTTGAGCATTTGTGCCTGAGTGGCATGGACCACATCTCTGAAGTCCATGTGATCTTTTAAGGTTCCCTGAAAGGTGACCTTGACGGATTCCGGGATCGGCATGGTGGCTTCCCCCGTGGCAAGGGCAAGGGCAACCGTTCCGGAGTCCGCCCCAAAGGCGACGCCCTTGGACATGCGGGTATGGGAATCGCCACCGATGATAATCGACCAGTCGTCCACCGTAAGATCGTTGAGTACCTTATGGATCACATCGGTCATCGCATGGTATTTACCATCCGGATCACGTCCGGTGATCAGTCCGAAGTCCTGCATAAAGCTCATCAGCTTGGGAATATTAACCTGAGCTTTTTTGTCCCAGACCGAAGCGGTGTGACAGCCTGACTGGTAGGCTCCGTCCACGGTGGGGGAAATGATGGTGGCCGCCATGGCTTCCAATTCCTGGGAAGTCATCAGACCGGTGGTGTCCTGGGATCCCACAATATTTACTTTCACGCGGACATCGGATCCGGCATGCAAAACGGTGCCTTCCTTAACACCGACCATGTTTTTGTTGAATATTTTCTCCACCGCAGTGAGTCCCTGACTTTCTTTGGAGATTTCGCGAGCAGGGGCAAAAACAGGCGGGATATCAATCCCTAAAACGGAGGATGCAAAACTCTGCAATTTTTTGCCAAAAACGATGGCATAGGATCCACCGGCCCGAATAAACTCGACCTTTTGGGGAGTGAGGGCAGGGGAGATATCCATCAATTCAGTTTCTCCCTCGTATAATTTCCTGCTCTTGGTGTTAATGGTAAGAACCTTGCCGGTTTCCACGGAATAGGTTTGTTCGAGCACGGGGTCGCCGTTTTCATCAAGAACGGTGTCTCCATTCGCATCCACTTTTTTGACCCAGTTATTAAGGTCGATTCCAATCCCACCGGTTACACTGACGGTGGTTAAAAAGATAGGGGAAATCCCATTGGTGCCGGCAACGATGGGGGCAAAGTTAACAAAGGGAACATAGGGACTGGCCTGCCTGCCGGTCCAGAGGGCCACATTGTTTACCCCGGACATTCTGGAAGAACCGACTCCCATGGTTCCCTTCTCGGCAATCAACATAACCCGTTTGTCCGGATATTGCTTCTTTAATTCAGTAATCTCTGCCTGAGCTTCTTCTGAGATCAGGCATTTGCCGTGCAATTCCCGGTCGGAACGGGAGTGAGCCTGATTTCCGGGTGAGAGTAAATCGGTGGAAATATCCCCTTCAGCTGCAATGTAGGTAACCACATCAATGGTTTCATCGACATCCGGAAGTTTGGTGAAGAATTCAGCCTGTGCGTAACTTTCCAAAATTTCCCTGGCAACGGGGTTACCTGCTTTGAATGATTCTTCAAGCCGATCCGTATCGGCTTCATAGAGGAAAACCTGGGTCTTTAAGACATCAGCGGCTTGGTGGGCAATTCCGGCATCTTCACCCAGAGCCAAATCCAAGAGTACTTCCACGGAAGGTCCACCCTTCATGTGAGAAAGTAATTCAAAGGCAAAGGTGGGGGTGATTTCTGCCACCACGGACTGCCCAAGAATGATCTCTTTTAAGAAACCAGCCTTTTCTCCGGCTGCCGGGGTGGTGCCCGGCAGGGTATTAAAGATAAAAAAATCGAGTGATGCCTTTCGATGCTCGTTCGATAGATCCTTGATCTGAGTGATGATTTCAGCAAGCAATTCAGCCCCGTCGATAGGCTTGGGACTTAATCCCTGGGATTCACGTTCTTCAATTTCTTTTAAATATTCCGGGTAGTTCATAGTGAATTTAAAAAATCTAGATTGAAGCCTAATACTTTCAAGCAGAATATGTGGTGAAATCGAGAAGATTTAATTTTACATCCTCAAAATGCCTGGCCTGCCACATTGGTCTGTCTGGTCAAAGAAAACCTTGGGGTTTCTTGACATGCCCTTATTCTGAAAACCTTTGAATACGAAAGAATATTCTCAACCCAAGTCACTCCTTCTTTCAGGTGTCCATAAATCATTTGGGGATGTGGATGTGCTGCGGGGAATAGACCTAGATATCGAGGAGGGTGAGCGGGTGGCTCTGATGGGACCCAGCGGAAGCGGAAAATCCACGCTCTTGAATTGCATTTGTGGGATTGAGGGAGTGGACCGTGGGCAGGTTATGGTCGGTGGTCGGGATCTCACTGGACTCCGCCCGCGTGATCTTGAAAAAGTGAGGAGGGAACGGGTTGGTTATGTTTTTCAGTCTTTTCATCTCCTTCCCACCCTCAGCGCTTTTGAGAATGTTGAGTTTTCCGCCCAGTTGTCAGGTCTGGGCAAGGCCGAGCGAACTTCGCGGGTCGAGGACCTGATGGAACGTGTGGGGATGAGTCACCGGCTGGATCATTTCCCGGATACCCTGAGCGGGGGAGAGCGTCAGCGGGTGGCAATCGCCCGGGCTTTGATTCACCAGCCTAAACTGGTCTTGGCTGATGAGCCAACCGGTAGTTTAGACACGGGTACCGGTGCCCAAGTGTTGGAGTTGTTAAAGAATCTTTCCAATGATTTCAAGGTATCGATTCTATTGGTGACGCACGACCGCTTATCCACCCGAATTTGTGACCGGGTGATTACCATGCAAGACGGCTTGCTTGTATCCTAAGTTTGTTCAGACCCTTGCCATCCCGATTACAGATTGCCTGGATTCTCCTGACCAAAACCACCTTTCGGCATTGGCGGATAAGGGCGGGGCATTACGCATTGCTCATTGGGATTGTCGCGGTGGGGGTGGGAGCTTTCAATGGCATTCGACAGGCCAGCCGGGCTGCTTCGGCAAACTTTGGTCTCTTCAATCAGGCGATCTCCGGGCAGAGTGATTTTTTAATTGAGTCTCCAAATCAGCGATTACGGGAGAAAGATCTGGCCCGTTTGCAGGGAATTGCCGGCGATCCAGACTGGCATTTTGTGCCGGTGATTGAGGGATCAGTCACGGCAGTTGATCCCGAGACAGGTACTAATAAGCCATTACGATTGATCGGACTCGATCTGTTGTCTTTGAGCAACCTTCCTAAATTATCGAGGGAAAGCATTCAGTTTTCGGAAGATGAAATGGATTGGTTTCATTGGATTGGAACGGAAAATGAAGTTTGGATAACTCGAAAATTAGCTGACGATCTTGGGCTGGAGGAAGGGGGGAACATCCCTTTCTTGGCGAGTGGAAGGACCGGAAAAATGAAAATAAGGATGATCCTTGAAGATGAACAAAATAACCTGCCGGATGATCTCCTGCTTGCGGATATACCCACCGTGCAGAACTTGCTAAGCAGACCCGGTGAACTGAACCGGTTGGAAGTGGTCATCAATCAAACAAGGAAAAGGGAAGACAAAAAATACCTTTCTCTGATTGGAAACAGAATTCAACGGAACTTACCTGATTATCTTTCCCTCTCCCCGACGGAGAACCGGGCGGCGGACCGGGCGGCAATGACTGCGGCTTTCAGGCTCAACCTGACCATTCTTTCCCTGATTGCCATTTTGGTGGGTGCGTATCTGATCCTGCAGGCTCTGGATGCCGCGGTGGTACGAAGACGGGGGGAAATTGCCACACTACGATCAATGGGTGTAGACGGGGGTATCCTATTCGTAACATATTTATTGGAAGCTTTTTTTCTTGGCGTGATCGGTTCGTTTTTGGGTGTCGGGGTGGGGCATTTACTGGCATGGGGTGCGGTCGGTATGCTGGCAGATACAGTGAATGCCTTGTATTTTGCCACTTCCGTGGAAGCCCTGACCATGACCGGCGTGGATTTATCGGTAGGACTGGGGTTGGGAATTATCTTTAGTCTTTTGGCCGGCTGGTTGCCGGCAAGGGATGCCACGCAGACCCCACCGGCACAAATTCTGGCCAAGGGAGATTGGTCCCCCGGTTTCTCTTGGTTGCGAAAACCCCATGCAGGACTTGGTCTTTTAATTATCGGTGGAATGGCTTTGCTTTTTCCTCCCTATGAAATAAACGGTGGTTCGAAGATGCCGGCCGGTGGTTTTGTGGCCTCGGGATGTTGGGTGCTGGGCTCAGCCCTCTTGTCAGGTCATTTACTGGTGTTGCTGGCAGGATGGCTACGTCCCTTTTGCACGGGGGCGGTGACACGGCTTGCCTGCAGCCGGCTATTCGACGGGTCCAGCCGGCATCGTCTGGCGGTTGCCGGTCTGGTGGTGGCGGTCAGTATGGTCACGGGAATGTTTCAAATGATTGGTAGTTTTCGGGATACGATTGAGGAATGGTTTGATGTCCGATTTCAGGCCGATCTTTATGTTTCCGAGAGCGGGGTAACGGGAGCAGGCAGTTTAAACGGGATTGACCCAGCGGTGATGGAGGAGTTACTCCAGGATCCCAATATCAAATATGCTGATATTATGAGGATCTGCTACGCCAAGCCAGCTGAGGGGGTTACGGTCCTGGCTGGGGTGGATCTTGATCACTGGAGTGAGAAGGCCCGGCAAATTTGGTTAAAGAAACCGGGTGAGCTCAAGGCAGTGAAAGGGGCTGAACCCGCCCTTGTAAGCGAAACCTTTGCCCGAAGATTTCATGTCTTGAAGGGAGGAATCGTGGAACTGCAAACCCCGGCAGGCTCTAAAAAAATCTCTCCGTTTGGTATATTTTGCGACTACGGGAATGAGTTTGGGATGGCGGCAGTCGATCAGGAAAAATGGTTGAGCTGGGTGGGTGTCGACCGGCCCGTTAATGCCAGTCTTTACCTGGCGGATACCAGCAAGGTGAAAGAGACCCGTGAACGGATGAGGCTTGCTTACCCGGGCTTGGATGTCCGGGATGAACAGGAACTGAGGAATGTGGCAATTGGAATATTCGAACAGACTTTTCAGGCAACGCATGCATTGAGTATTATTGGTTTGGTAGTTGCCTTTGCCGGATTGCTTTTGGGATTGTTGTCGATTTTCGATGAATCCAACCAGACCTGGCAGACTTTGAAACATCTCGGTTTTTCCACCCCCCGTTTTATCCTTTCCGCCGGGTTGGAAGGTGGGGGAATCGGACTGGCGGCCTGGGTGGCGGGAGTGATCGCGGGACTGGCGATGGGATGGTTATTAATATTTGTGATTAATGTGCAGTCCTTCGGATGGACCTTGTTGTGGACAATTCCATACGGAAATATTCTGCTTTTTGGTCTCCTGCTGGTCCTGATCGGTTTCACTTCGGGCGTCTGTTCAGCAACTTTTTGGAAAATGAGAGCAAGATGATAGGAGTACTGCCATTTTTTGGGTTGATCCTTGTCTTGCCTCTGTGGGGAGAATGGATTCAGCCTCCGGACTATTCCACCAAGGGTTATTTAGTTCCCTCGCCTGATTATGTGCCTTCCTTTCCGCAGGATCATGGAGCCCATCGGGCTTACGGGTTGGAATGGTGGTACTGGGTGGGGCAGTTGAAGAAGGAAAATAGTGCAGAAAGTTTTGGTTTTCAATCCACTGTTTTTCGTTTGGCCGGAGATCCAAAAGAGTCGACCCAAACGACTGGATCATCATTTGGCAACCGGCAACTCTATCTTGCTCATTCTGCCCTGAGTGACCTTAATCAGGGTCGATATTTACACACCGAAAGAGTGATGCGGGAGGGGTGGCAGGCCCGGGCTGACTCTCAATCCATGTCCATCCGAGTGGCTGGCATTTACGCTGAAAAATTCAAAGACCAGCCCGGTCACAGGTTGATCACCCGCTATCCGAATGGAGGTCGTTTGGAATTGAAGCTACTTCCCATAAAGCCATTGATCCGTTTTGGAGAGAGAGGCCTAAGCCGGAAAGGGGATGACCCTGCCTCGGTTAGTTGGTACTGGTCCTACACGCGTCTCAAAGCAATCGGCAAACTTTTTTATGAGGGAAAAGAAATCAAGGTACAGGGGGAAGCCTGGATGGATCATGAAATTTCCTCCAGTCAATTAGGCGAGGGGCTGGCCGGTTGGGACTGGACTTGCATGCAGCTTCTCGATGGAACCGAGGTGAAAGCTTACCGGTTACGGCAGGATGATGGCGGAAGTGACCGCTGGTCCGCGGTATATTGGATCGACCATGAGGGGAAAACCGAACATGTCTATGCCGACCGTTTTTCCTGGGTGGAGAAAAAAGAATGGACCAGTCCGAAGACGGGTCTTACTTATCCCAACACTGTGCAAATTGAGGTCGAACATCCAAGGAGAGGAAGACTGGTTTACCTCATTGAACCTCTGATTGAAAATCAGGAATTTTACGGACTTCAGGCAGATAATGCCTACTGGGAAGGAGCCTGCCGGGTCCTCGATGGGGAAGGCGAAGTTATCGGCAAAGCCTACCTCGAATTAGCCGGATACGGAGGAGGCTTGGGCGCACGTCTAAATTAGAATCATTTTTGATAACTGACTCTTGAAAATTTCGCCGGGAGAGGAAGGGAAGAAAAAAAAGAACAAAAAAGTAAGCCAGAAAAGTTTGGCATGTATTTTGCAAAATGATGATAACTTTTTAGGGGGTTTATATGCGTAATAATTTATACAGAGAGAATTGGGGTTTCATCCTTGTGTTCTGTGCACTGATGATGGCTTTGTTTTGGATTGCAGATAAAGTGGTCTGAAATTTCCTAATATAGCCGAGTATCAAATTTAATCAACTACGGGCATGTGTTTGAATGGCCAAGTTTTTAAATATGGTTGAGTGTTGTTCCTTGGGCTGAGCTAAGACATCTTCAAAGGCTTTGATAAGCCCAGCTTGTAAATCAATCAGTCGGCGGGTGGAAAATTTTCTTAATAAGGGAACCAAGCGTCCCAGAAACCAAGGGTTTTGGGAAAACACATTAAGGGTGGTTTTTTCGGACGGGTTCGAGAAATGTTTTAGATATTTGCTTCCCATTCTTTCGAGTTGGTCTTTGCCGAGTCTCTGGTTCGGGTCCAGTTCGCCACCATCCACCAACACCCGTAACTGGATCAGAAGGCGATTGCGGTTTTGCAGGGTGGCGAGAAGAGGACGAGCATCTTTTCCCTGAAAGAAATGACGGTCGATCGCATCGATAGCCCACTCCAGTTTTCCGGAAAAAAAGGCTTCCGATGCTTCGAAAAAGTCACCTTCTCCAAAGTCAGGAACCATATCAATGATCATTTGTTCAGTGATCTCTCCACCTTCTGCACCAAGATAGGAGGAAAGTTTCCTTGTCTCTTCGACCCCCATTCTTGGATGGGCTCCGATCTTGCCGGCCAGATATTCTAGTGCTCCGGGCCCAAAATGTACCCCATCTTCTTTGGCGGTTTCATGAACCAAGCGACGAAAGGCAGCATCTTCTTTTTCCTCCTTAGTCAAATCCTGATAAGTTGAATTTTTTTGCAACCATTTGACAAATGCATGATTCCGGTGGACTGGGCAGGCGGAAAGCACGAGTTTGGACTCACCAAGATTACCAAGAAAGGATTTAAAGGATTCGAGTGCGTCTTTGGTTCCCTGGGCAGCCCCGGTTTTGCTCTGATTGAGAAAATTAGCCTCGTTTATCCATACGAGTTTTCCGCCTCCAAAAAGAGATAGTGTTTCGCCGGCTGATTTTGCCTCATATAAAATTTGTTCCACATCTTCCACCCGGCTGGCCCGGCCATCAATGATTTCCCTCGATAAATCGTCTGGAAATTCTTCGCAGAGATGTTCAAATACTTCTTTCGCTTTTTGGCGGACCAGGTAGTCATCGTCTCCCAGAATAACGAGCAGAGATTCTTTCGCCATGGGATTGGAAGGAAAAGAAAGTTAAATTTCGAA
Source organism: uncultured Verrucomicrobiota bacterium (assembly GCA_902615835.1). Lineage (GTDB taxonomy): Bacteria > Verrucomicrobiota > Verrucomicrobiia > Opitutales > Seribacteraceae > Seribacter. The sequence goes on along the minus strand of CACMQL010000013.1, from coordinate 17,997 downwards.
TTGCCCGGATTCGGCAGCCGCGAAAACTTCTTCGAGTTTATATTTCCTTAGCTTTCGACGCATCCAGTCCAGAGCGGCGGTGGCCGCCCTTCTTCGGTTGGAAGCCCGATCTCCCTGAAGTTGCAACTTTTTGGACCATACTCCGATTGGAGAGGCATACCCTAAATAAATGGAGCCAACAGGGAGAACTTGGGTTCCACCGGATGGGCCAGCGAATCCAGTCACGCTTAATCCGTAATCAGCTCCGTATTTTTCGCAGGCTCCGGTGGCCATGGCGATCGCGACTTCCTCACTCACTGCACCATGCTGTTCGAGCATGCTCTCGGGCACATCCAGCATTTGCACCTTGGCATCATTGTGGTAGCAAACCGCACCTCCCTGAAAAACCTTGGAAATACCCGGGATTTCAGTGAAATGGGAGGATAGTAAGCCGCCGGTGCAGGATTCTGCCACCGCCAGGGTTTTTTCGAGCGAGTGTAATTCACGAAAAATGATTTCGGCTAGGGTCCGTTCCCCATAACAAGCAAAATCTTCCCCAAGTACCTGGCGGCATTGATCCCCAAGTTGATGAAGTGTTTCTTCGGAAAGTATTTCTGCGTCCAGCGAACTCAACCGCAAATCCACCATTCCGGCATGGGCACAGTATCCCACAATCAATCCCTCTTTGTCGGCGAAAATAGGTTCCACTTTTTCAGCCAGAGAAGATTCTCCGATCCCAGCTGTGCGTAATTGAAGGTAACAGTCGACCTCCGGAAAAATCCCTTCTGCCTGAAGCTTGGGAACCACCAGCTGTTCAAACATCGGATGCATCTCACGGGCAGGTCCCGGAAGCATAACCAGAATCTTTCCGTCCTTTTTTAAATACAGTCCGGGGGCTGTTCCGTAAGGATTGGAAAGAACTTCTGCGGATGCCGGACGGTAGGACTGACGGTTATTACTTTCGGGCATGGGTCGTTCGAGGAGCTTGAATCTTTCCCGGATGGCATTTTCCACATCCGAGTCGTAGACTAATTCTTCATCAAGTACTTCAGCAATAGTCTCGCGAGTGAGATCGTCACTGGTGGGACCCAGCCCTCCGGTGGTGATCACCAGGTCTGATCTTTTCCAGCAATCTGCGAAAAAGAGCCGGATGTCTTCAGCCTGATCTCGAATTACGAGGTTGGCGGCTGGTTCGATCCCGTGGTGAGCAAGCTGTTTACCAAGGTAAGTTAAATGGGCATTTTCCCGGATACCGAGTAAAAGTTCATCCCCGAGAGTTATAGTTTCAACCCGAATGGACGCAGTCATAATAGATGTAAGATATGGGCAGGGTGTGTAGAATAGTTTGTGTTTTAAGCGATTTAAAGGTACGCAAGAATACACCGATTGCCAATGCAAAATCAAATTGTTGAGATGCGAAAGGTTGCCCGCAACCTACCTCAGGTCCCTGGCGTGTACCTGATGAAGGACCGTCTCGGACAGGTCATTTATGTAGGAAAGGCCAAGAATTTACGCAAACGCGTCTCCAGTTATTTTCAAGGTTCACGAAAATTCATTTGGGCCCAGCCCAAGATCGGAGCCATGGTCGAAATGGTCAGGGAGATTGGCACTCATGAAACCCGTAACGAGACTGAGGCTCTTCTGTTGGAGGGAAAATTAATCAAGGAATACAAGCCCCGGTATAATACTGATTTTACCGATGATAAACAGTTTCTGATGGTTCGGGTGGATGTGCAAAATGTTCTTCCCCGGTTCCGCCTCTGCCGGAACCGCAAGGAGGATGGCTCACATTATTACGGACCGTTCGCTCAGGCAGGAATGTTGCGATCGACGCTTTCGGAGATGCGGAAGAAGTTTGGGATTTTATTGCACGATGCCAAGCCGGAGAAACTGGAAGAGGGCAAGTGGCGTCTCTACGATGATGCCCGGGCGGAAATTTTTGCCGGACACAATGAGACCACCCGGGAAGAATACGCAAAAAGAGTGGAGGAAGCCTGTGAGTTTTTGGAGGGACGGGCCAAAGGCTGGCTTGCTGAGTTGCGCGAAGAAATGCAAAAACGGGCGGAAGCCATGGATTTTGAACGGGCGGCTGAACTTCGGGATCTGGCTGATTCGCTTGCCAAAACCATCAAAAAAAACCGTCGGTTCACCCGTGTTTTGCCCAAGGATGATTCGGGGTACTGGGCAGCTTTGGAAAGGCTGGGGGAGATCCTCGATCTTAGCCGGCCACCGCACACCATTGAATGTTTTGATATTTCTCATGTTTCCGGAACATTTGTGGTCGCATCGATGGTGCGTTTTCTGGGGGGCAAGCCGGATAAACGGGGATACCGACGTTTTAAAATCAAGAGTTTTGTGGGCAATGACGATTTTCGGGCGATGGAAGAAGTGGTCGGGCGTAGATACAGCCGACTGGTGGAGGAAGGACAGGACTTTCCCGAACTGGTGGTCATTGATGGTGGCCTGGGGCAGGTGATGGCTTCCCTGAAGGCTTTTGAAGTGATGGAGGCGGACGCTCCTCCGCTCATCGGACTGGCCAAGCGGGAAGAAACCATTGTTTTTCCCGATGAACGGGGTGAGCTCAAGCTAAAACCGAGTGATCCGTCCCTTCGTCTTTTGCAACGGGTCCGCGATGAAGCTCACCGATTTGCCAACCGGTTTAATGCTGATTTACGAAGTAAGAAAATCAAAGAATCCATACTCGATGATTTTCCGGGCCTTGGTAAAATTCGGCGAGCCGCATTGCTCGAACATTTTGGATCGCTTGAAAAAATGCGAAAGGCCACGGAGGAGGAATTATCCGAGGTGGAAGGGTTTGGCCTTAAAATGGCGGAGCGTTTATTCCACTTTTTGAAAACGGGCAAGACGAGATGAAGTGGATGAGTTCGCCTCTTCTTTTACTCGGAACATTCCTCTTTGCTTATGCGGAGGATTGGCCCAAGTGGAGAGGGGTTCGAGGCGACGGAACATGGAATGGTCCGTCGATTGCCCAAGACTTGGATAAAGAGGATTTGGCTAGGGGATGGAAAGTCCCCATTCACCCGGGATATTCAGGAGTAACGGTTCAGGGGAATCGGGTTCTGGTCATGGACCGCCCACCGGTTGAGGGTGGTCGGGAGATGGAAAGGGCGTTGTGTTTTGATCGAAAAAACGGAAAAAAAAGCTGGGAATTTGTTTATCCGGCAGAGTATAAAAAACTGGATTATGATAAAGGCCCCCGGGCATCCCTGACGCTGACAAAAGACCGGGTTTTCGGGCTCGGGGCGATGGGCCATGCTTTTTGTCTGGACATAAATACGGGTAAGTTGGTTTGGCTCAGGGATCTAGTCAGGGAAGAGGGTTGTCCCCTTCCCCTGTGGGGTTTTTCCGCCTCTCCTGAAATTCTCGAAGAAGATGTTCTTTATCATGTGGGAGGAAAGGGGATTGGAAACATTCTAGCTCTGGATCCAAAGACAGGAAAGACGAGGTGGTCGGTGGGCCAAGACTTAAAGGCGGGCTATGCCCAACCCATCGTAATCGATATTGCCGGGGCCCAACAGCTGATCTGCTGGGGGCCGAACAAAATTATGGGTCTGGCTATCGGGGGTGGAGAGGAATATTGGAATATTCCCTATGAGGTGAAATACGGGGTGTCTATCGCCAAACCAATCTTTAAAGAAGACATCGTGCTGGTCTGTGGGTACTGGAACGGATCGAGGGCCATTCAAGTTTCAGATGGCGGACGAAAGGCCCGCGTGCTTTGGTCGGAAGAAGAAAAACTAAGGGGTCTCATGGCTCAACCTCTCTACCGGGATGGTGTGGTCTATTTACTCGACCGATCCCATGGGCTGACCGCCTTCCGCCTGAAAACGGGGGAAATTCTCTGGCGTGGTGATCACCAGCTCACCCTTGCCGGGCGGAACCCGCATGCCAGTATAATCTGGTCGGATCAGACCAGGGGTGATGCTCTTTCTCTTAATGCCGAAGGCGAGTTGGTTCTCTTAAATCTCAATCCAGGAGGATACCACGAATACTGGAGGCAACAGGTTTGTGGAGAAACTTGGGCCCACCCTGCTTATGCAGGAAATCAGGTGTTCGTGCGAGATGACCGTTCCTTGAGTTGCTGGACTTTGCCCAGTCCCTGAAAGGCTACATTGAATAGTCCCGGTTGGGAGGAATACGTTTGAAAAGTTCCTTTTGCTCGAATGTCTTTTCAGTTGGTAATCTTTTCATCCACGCATTTCCGATGGTTTCACTATAATCATCAAGATGTTCAATCATGGTGGAATTGAAATCATACTGCCTGGCGGAGGCAAAGGTCCAGTTGCCATCCCTGTATTCGTGAATGACTTCCACTCTGGACCTCATCTGGATGGTGAATTCATACCCCTGGGCAAAATCGGACTCTTCCATGAATTGAAATTCGGTCCAATTCAGGGGGAAGAATAAGTTGGCCGAGTATTCCAGAGCCGTGGCATTTTTTTCAAAAATTTCAATTTGCAATTCCTGGGAAGAGCTTTGAAAGAGAGGGTTCGCTTCCGTCCATGAACGCAAGAAATTTTGATGGTAAGCCTCAAATTTTTCCTTTGGAGAAAGTTCTTGTGGTTGTTGGGTGCAAGAGAACAGAAAAAGGAAGACGGCAAAAAAGGAGGCTTGAAGAAAAAAAGGTCTGGGCTGTAAGGCTATCATAAAACGAGCAAATATTTACTCTCTGACCATTCGGTTCAACGCAATTATTGATCTTTTTCCGGTTTTGAAAGTTACTGGCAACCCCTTGGACGCCTGACCTATCTTTTGATCCTGATGAAAAAGGCAGGGTTGAATGGACTAATTCTGGTTTGATCCAATATTTAAAGTTTGGTAACACAAAAAGCTTGGAACAACAACGGATCAGGGAACTAATCGAAAAGCTAGGGCATTTCTCGATGGAAGGAAAATGCACCAAAATCACGCCCAACGGAAATGGAAATGTCAATGATACCTTTGTGGCCACGCTTCAATATCAGGCTCATTCGAAGAAATACACCCTCCAAAGGATCAATCATTTGGTGTTCCAAAATCCTCCGCAATTAATGGATAATTTTTCCAGGGTATCCCGACATTTACAGACTAAGCCAGGTCGTTGTTGTTTACGGGTTATTCCTTCCAAGAAGGGTCATTTTTACCATCAGGATGAGGAGGGTAATTATTGGCGTCTGTTGGAATACATTGAAGGGGTCAAATGTCTCGAGGTTCCGGAAAATCAGCAACAAGCTTACGAAGCCGCTTATACTTTTGGACAATTTCAGGCCGACCTTCTCGATCTGCCCGGAGATCCCCTGATTGAGACCATTCCAGAATTTCACAACACTTCCAAACGGTTTGAATCTTTCACAAAGGTCCTGAAACAGGATCCACTTGGCAGATCCGCTGAGGCTTCCACTTGGATCGATTTTGCCAGTAATCGAGAGAGTCTATGTTTCGCTCTCTCGACTGAAAAGCTACCGGTGCGGGTGGTCCATAATGATACCAAGTTAAACAATGTGCTCCTCGATGCAGAGACTGAAAAAGGTGTCTGTGCAATCGACTTGGATACGGTCATGCCCGGATGTGTTTTGCATGATTTTGGGGACCTGGTTCGGACAACCGCCTGTCCCGTTTCCGAAGACGAAACCGATCTCAGAAATGTTGAATTTCTTGCGGTCATTTTTGAAGCGATTGTGGAAGGATATTTTCAGGCAACCAAAGATTTTCTGGTGGAGGAAGAGATTGCGGGACTGGCCAAGGCTCCCTTGGTGATTACCTATGAATTGGGCCTGCGTTTCTTGACTGATTATCTGGCGGGTGATCCCTACTTTAAAATTAATTACGCGGCTCATAACCTGAACCGGGCCAAGGTGCAGTTTCAATTAGTTTCGTCTATGGAAGAAAATGTAAAGGCAATGGAGGAAATAGTTGCCAGAATTTGCCGGAAGCATAATCGCTCCTTGGGCACCGGTTAAATCTTAACTTTTGCTTTAAATTATGTTATTCAGTAGTTTGCAATTAGTAACAGTTATGGAAGGGGTAAGGTTTGTCGAGTGGCATCGAAATTGCTTTTGAACCGTTAATGCCAAACCACTCTTTCCCATATTACATGGAGAGACACGCTTCCCGCTTGTCCGCGTCGATGGATTTGCCCCCTCCGAATTCGGGGCGTACCTTCCTGCGGTTAATTCGTTTACCAGAAAAGGGAAGGGAAACGATTTTGGATTTAACCACCTACGGACAGAAGTTCGAATTGTTGGTGACACGCTTTTTGAAACCGTTGCGGGAAGTAATGGCAGAGGGATTTCAGGCAGGAGATGACAACCTGAGCGGCGTGATCAGTTGGCCGATCGAGATTTCCTCCATGCGGATGGATTTTGATGACTCTCTTGCTTTCGCTTTGCAAACCGAGAACTATGAGATGTTCGAAGATGGATTGGCCGAATCCATCGATGGTGATCATTACTTTTTATTCTTCACTGATTCGAATGAATTTGTCTGCAAGGCTGTTTCCAATCCTACGAGAAATCCCCGTTATGAAAACTGGACCCGCGTGATAAATCGCTCCTATGGATTGGAATTGAACCCGCCCCGCCGGTTGGTCTATGACGCGGTGGGGGAGGGGGCTCTTTAAGGAGTTTAGCATCCAGGTCGTAAAAATTATTCATGCAGCTGTTCATATAGTTCGGTATCATTCTTTTGTGCTTTGAATAAGCATGTAAAAAAGATCTTTTTGGTAGGAGTGGCCGTCTTCACACGATGGTTACTTTATCCCGTGATCAGAGTGGGCGTTTTTTATTTTACCGATCCGATCCTGAATCCAGTGAATTCGCTTACCGATCGGGAAGTGGATGATGCAGGTCAAGTAAACCTGTCCAGTCATGGTGGAGTTATTCATTTAAGTTCCGATCTAAATGAATCGATTTTATTGATTAGAGAGGCTTTGACGCGTGCGAAAAATGAAAATTTGAAAATCATGCCCATGGGGGCCCGTCACTCCATGGGGATGCAATCGTTTCAAGAGGGAGCCATACTACTGAATACACTTTCAATGAATGGCATGGAAATGGATGGAGAGTTGTTAAAAGTTCAAGCGGGTGCCCGTTGGTTTGAAGTGATCAACTTTTTAGTTAGCAAGGGGTTGACGGTTGAGATTATGCAGAGCAATGCTGATTTTTCAGTCGGAGGAACCCTCAGTGTCAATGCTCATGGTTGGCAACCGGGAAGACCACCGGTGTCTTCAAGCGTTGAAAAAATCTCTGTGATTACCGTGAGTGGTGAGGTTCAAATCTGCTCTAGAAAAGAGAATCGTGAGCTTTTCCGGCATATCCTTGGTGGGTACGGATTGTTTGGGGTTATCCTTGAAGCATGGATTCGCCCGGTCCCCAACCAAATTCTTCAGTCCACGAGCCGGGAAGTGATGACCGAGCATTTTCCTCAGGCATGGAATAAGATTTCGGATGAGGGCGCTGAGCTTGCCTACGGTCGACTGTCGGTAGCCCCTACGTCCTTTTTTGAAACAGTATGGTTGAGTAGTTATAGTGCTGTGGGTGAAGACATCGCAAAGAACCCTGAACCTTATGTCATTGATGGAAAAGCCCGATTATCCCGGGCAATTTTTCGAGCTTCCTTGAATAGTGATCGGGGAAAATCTTTTCGCCATTGGATGGAAAGATCCTTTGGCGGTGAATTGAGCGGGACTTCCCCGCGCTCACACTTGCTTAGCGAGCCAGCCAAGGTTTTTGGGAATCATGATCCGTCTAAGCGTGATCTTCTACTGGAGTATTTTGTTCCCATGGATCAATTCTCAATATTCGTGAAAAAGGCCGCTTCTTTTATCCAGCAAGAATATGATAGTCTCCTCAATGTAACGGTTAGAGAAATTGCCAAAGATGTGGATTCCGCTCTTCCATACGCTCGCGAGGACATGTTTGGATTGGTCATGCTCTTTACCATCGATCGTACCCTTGAAGCCGAAAAAGGCATTGCAAAGATGGCTGGCCAACTGATTGATCTAGCAGACAGTTTGGGAGGCACTTTTTACCTGCCATACCGAAATTTTGCGACCCTTGAACAAATCAGGAGAAGTTATCCAGGCTTCTCAGCGTTCCTTGCTAAGAAAGAAGAATTAGATCCCCGAGAAATCTTTAGCAGTGGGTTTTATCAGCAGTACCGTTAGAACCAGATACGGATACTCGAGCCCAATGTCCATCCACGGTATTGAGTGGAACCCATTGATTGCAATTCGTCATGCTGGATTCCGCTTACCACCTTTAGGTTTTCACCGCAGAGATAGTAGTTGAGCCCCAGGTAAACAGCCTGATGTTCATCTCCACGCCCGCTATTCAAATCAATGGAAGAGTCACGCCTGTCGGCAAGGGGTGCGTATCGACTGTTCAATTTAAGCCCCTCCGCTTGGTCCGCTTTCTGATAGAGGTATCTTCCGACTAACTTAAGTTTTTCTTCCTTGAGCCAGTACATGGGCATGAGGACGATCCCTCCAAAGCCGCCTTCCCGGTTCGGGTTTGTCTGGTCACCATTGTCTCCAAACGCCAGAGTGCTGTGCAGAGCCCAGGAACCGGTTCCGATACGGTTAACTAAGGATAATGCCCAGTCATTGCCTCCCGCAAGACGATCCTCCGCAATGGATCCATCCTGTTTGTAATAGGAAATCCAGTACTCGAATAATTCGTAGGAACTTCCTTTCGAAAAGTCGCCCAACCAGGACCCATAGTAAATTTTGCTGTCTTCCCAATCGCCAATGTAGTCATCATAAGTGCCGGAAAAAACCGCGGTGTCAAAGGTGTGCCTGCCGGCAGTCCATTTCACCCAGGCTGCCAACGGGTTTCCTTTTTCCTTATCATAAAGCCATAATTTATTGGCAAACGAGGAGCGTTCCAGGCAATTGATAACGGTGGAGGATCGTTGCCATTCGTCGGCCATGCGTCCGGTTCTGCGACCATATCCGAATTGAAGATCGTCCAGCCCCTTGGGCTGCCATAGTCGGCCGGCATCAAAGGTTATGTTGGCGGCACGGAAAGTCTCATGTCCCCATTGACGGTATTCTCCGGGGTAGGCATTACGGTCATTCGATAATTGACTGACAAACTTGAATTTCCAATAGTTGCCAAATTTCCCGGTTAAACCCATCCAGAATCGACGAAATTCCTCGAAGGAATCATCGAATCCCTGACCTGCCTGATCGGTGCCGTCAATATGACCTACCTGATGCTGATAAGAGAGGAAAAGCTCGACCTTTTGCAGGCTTGAAGAATCAGAGTTTTGGTAAAATTCGCCAAAATTTTGCAGGTTTTTACAAAATTCATCATTAATTTGGGATAAGGTCGGACTGTTAAAAGTACATACACCGATGGTGAAGAGGAACAGGGTCTGAAGATTTGGGCGAAACATAGTAATTTCCTAATTGCCTAAGGGGGTTCGGTCAATAAGCATGAAATTATGACAGCCAAAGAATATTTTCTGCATGGGCTATTTAGTCCTCATTCAGGTAACAAGAAGACTTTACAAACGCAGTTGCACTGGACTCTGCGCGTAACGGCAGCTCTCTGTTTCATCGGTCATGGGACCTGGGGCCTGATTACTAAGTCAGGTTGGCTCCCCTTTTTTGCTTCGCAGGGTATTGAGCCTGAAATTGCCTGGACAATGCAACCATTGATCGGAGCCTTTGATATTTTGATGGCCATCCTTCTGTTGCGGGGAAGCAACCGGGCGATTTTAATTTGGATGTTTTTGTGGGCCCTATGGACTGCCATTTTGCGTCCTTTGTCGGGCAATCTCGAAAAAGTCGAGGTTGATGGTGAGTGGGTGGTGCAACTGGCCACCGATTCGATGCGGGTGGCAAAGATGCAAACATGGGAATTTTGGGAAAGGGCAGGGAATTGGGGTCCTCCATTTATGCTTTTATTAATGGGAGGTGCCTTTGCGATTACCCGAAAGGATTTGTTTTCAAATTATCAGGAGCCAGAAATTAAGGAATCGACAATCGATACAGTCTTTTTCCTATGCAAGGCCTGCCTTGCCCTCTTGCTGATTGGACATGCAGGGTTCGGTTTTGCCGTGGAGAAGCAGATGCTGATCAATCACTGGCAATCGATTGGGGTCAACGCGGATGTGAGCTTTATTGCAAAGGTGGGATATGGAGAGTTCGCCCTCGGCGTTCTCATTTTTCTGGCTCCGGTAAAACCGCTCATTTTTATCGCATTAGTGTGGAAACTGTTCACTGAATTTCTCTATGTGCCGGCAGATACGGTGACTGGAATGGGAATCGTTAATATCTTCGAATGGATCGAACGCTGGGGAGATTACGGCATCCCAGTTGCTATGCTGTATATTCTAAGTTACAGGCAAACTGAAGCCCAATCCTGATTGGGAGGTCTTATTTAATTCTAAATAGACAAACGAGAAACTTATTAGAACAACATTATTTCCCAAGAGGAATTATTCCAAAAAAGTAACTCTCCATCTGATCTAAGATATAGCCAATTGTTTAAACCGTTACTAAAAAGATAAGGATAGACAGATTTTTTTGTCCAAAGCCAATCGCCAGTTTTCGCAAAAAAGAACCATATACTGGAAGGGGTTTGTGAATTGAAAAATACCCAATCAAGATTCGAGTGATACATCCAGAATTGACTAGGGTTAGTTTTGAAAGGAATGTAAAAAGCTCCCAGCCAATTTGACTGACTCCAGTTGGGTGCACCTTCGATTTGAGTGGAACCTTCAAGTGCGTCTTTAGCTATAAGTTCAGCATCGAGTAACTTTTTTTCGAGAATATCCTTTGTCCAGTTGGGCATAATTCCGCCGAATGTTGGATCGGGAAATTCATCAGATTCAAATTTGTCACCAACAACAGCAGGGATTGAGTTTACGGGATCGAACTTTGATTCGAAAAGACTGTTCAACATAATTATGTCAGTATTATTTGCTTTGTCATCACTCAGATTATGTTGATCATCCAAAGCTTTGACAAATTCGTCTAGGTCGCTCCTTAGTTTATCATCATCTGCAACATCCGATGAACTCATTTCAAAAAGCATCTCCTGATCCAACCGAGTACGCATTTTATCCGACGCTGATGTGTAATAACTCACAGCATTTTTGAATGATTGTTTGGCATTAGTAAGTTGATTCTTGCTTTTAAGCCTTCCAAATGAATTGGATCCGTCAAGCAAGGCTTCAAGGTTGATTAAGTCATTATCTTCCAACTCTTCCATTTTCTTGAGATTGTAATCCCAGTTATAACTAGAGATTACTTGTAGTAGTCCTTTAAGTGCTTCCACAAATGCCATTAATGCATAAGCATCACCGTTATCAACATTTACAACTTCTTCCTGACCAGTGATACTCTGATCGAGTATAATAGCAGAATTATGGGTAGACATTTTCTCGAAATAGGAATTTATGACTGTCAACCTTGGAATGAAAACATCGTAAAAATAACCCTCTAACTGGTCAAGATCTGCATAATCGTTTAAATTAGAATTATTTTCATAATCTAAATCATTGCTCCACAAATCGGGCAATGTGAAATTAATAAGTGACTGAGCAGCACCACCATTTATCGCAACTTTCTTGAGAGAAGAAGATTCAGTATTTTCTAAGAGATCCAATAACATTTCAAATCCGTATATAAAATTAGCTTTCACATCGCCGGTAGCATTAATTTTATCCAAATTTGATTGCATCTGTGTGGTCAATTGTTGGACAGATTTTGGGATTTGCGTTTCAACATCGACAACCACCCCATTGAGTCTAAGCTGATTTATAGTAGATTGAATAGAAATATTGGAAAGATCCAGATAGTTTTCTTCTAGATCAACCAATTTTAATTTGGTTAAACTAGTTAGTTCACTGATATTCTTAATCTTTTGCCCGCTAAGATTCAAATATTCCAAATCATCCAGAGCATTAATGCCGGTGATGGACATAATTTTACCTCCCCAGGAAATGTTCAAGCTATTTAAACTCTTCAAATTCCAAAGCGGGGAAAGATCGGAAACCGAGCTATCTTCTATTAAAATATATTGAAGATTTCTTACTTCCTCAATGCCACTGATGTTTGATATATTGTTATCATTCGACCAAAACCATGTGAGCCTGTCCAAGTTTTCCCTCGATAAGATTGGTTGATAATTCTCGTCATACTTAAAATTAGAGTCAAAGGCATTTCCGCTGTGCAAATTTTTGATTAGTTCGTTGGCGAAATTGACATCCAAAAAGTTGAGGGTTGCGTTGCTCATAAAACGGATACTTGGGTTTATTGCACCATAAGTTCTATAGGAGGAACTATACCAATCTTGGTAGGAATATTGATAATTTTTAAACCATTCAAAAGAGTTATCAGTCTTGTGAAATATAATGTCAGGTCCTCCCTGCTGATCAAGGTTGACGAGAAGGATGTTCTTGGTCGCACCAAATAAAGTTAGGAAGGGTAGTAGTAAGAGAAACCCTTTCACGATTAGCAGTTTTGATGAAAAGGAACTAGAGAATTTCATCACACTTAAAATAATATTACCCAAGTTGATGAGGGATAAAACCATCTGAACCTGAATTTTTGATCCAGTAGCTCTCGTCATTCTGGGCGGATGCAGCGACGATATCCAAATCATTATCAAGATCAAGGTCAGCTACTTTGATTTGGTCCACTTGTGAAATTCCAGTTGCTAAGGTTCCCCCTGGCACAAAACCATCAGAGCCATTATTTTTTAGATAGCCTACTGCTGAGTCAGAGGAAGACGCAAAAACAATATCTTCATATCCATCACCATCGAGATCTGAAATTTCAAAATCTTCAATAGACGATAGACCAGAATCAGATTCTTGAGCAACGAAACCATCGGTACCTCGTTTCTTTAAAATATTTGCAATGCCACTGCCCTTAGTGGAGTAAAAAAGGTCATGGTCTCCATCTTGATCAAAATTCCTGACTTCTAAAGATGCTATTTCACTACTTTCTGAGGCAATCGACCCTTGCACGGTAAATCCATCAGAATTTTCATTCCTGGCCCATGCAAGTCCTGCAGAATTTGCATAAACTAAATCTTGATCTCCATCAGCGTCTATGTCAGCCAAAACTGCATGTTTGGCATGTGAGTTGATACTTCCCGAAGAAACCACTTCGAAACCTTCGGATCCACGATTATGCAGAATAGCATATTCTCCGGTTGTTTGATTCAGGGCGAATAAGTCATCTTCTCCATCACTATCATAATCGATAGGTGCTAGAGAGTCGGGATTGAATGGCAGGGTTGTGCTACTTGATGTTTGCCAATTTAGTGACTTGTTTTTGTGGATTTCAATGTAATTAGTGTTACCCGGAACTGATGCGAGGTCGGTATCTCCATCCCCGTCAATATCAAAAGCAATTGAAGGTGCCAGACTCTGTGGACTCGCTAACTCATTTCCATGAGACTGCAGTTCAAAATTTTCTGATCCATTATTTTTTAAAACCCCAAAACCAAGTTTACCGGACTCAGCAAGATAAATATCTTTTTTGTTACCATAACCTGAGATTTCAAAAGTTTCAATCGAGGATCCGGCATGTAATGTTTGCTGTACAATAAACCCATCCGACCCTTCATTTTTTGCCCATGCCAATCCTTGTGGTGTGGTGTAAATTAGATCCAGTTTTCCGTCCCCATCAAGATCATTGAGTACTGATTTATCAATACTGGTTTGAAGATTTGAGTTTTGTGTGGAAAAGCCTTCAGTTCCTTGTGACTTGGAAACACTGATTTGGCCACCAGCCGATACGGTCATTGAGTCATTATAACCGTCGTTATTTACATCTCCTTGGTGGAAATGGTAATCTTCGGATGAATTGTAATTCGAGTTTGGGATGAATCCTTCACTTCCGTTGTTTTGCTGGAGTTGTGCGAGCCCACCACTCTTGAACTTTATATCTGTGTCACCGTCACTGTCGTAATCAATTAAATCAATTGATGAAACATCGGAGTTGAGTCCGCTAATTAAACTGCCTTGTGGAATAAAACCCTCAGTACCGTCATTTTTGACCCACCCGATAGCTCCGTTTGATGAGCCATAAACCAAGTCATCGTCTCCATCTTGATCGAAATCGCCGATAATGGCATCATTGACAGAAGCATTCAGGCTACCGGTATCTTGGGTTACAAATCCCTCAGAACCGTTTTGTGACAATAATGCGAATTTCCCGGAATTCTTTTGAAGTAACAGGAGATCCTTAAAATATTTCGAATTGCTTGAAACTTGGCTTATGAGATCGGGGGAGAAATTCGCGAATGGTATGGTTTCTTTTTTGAACTCATTCCAATTCTTCTCATAGTAAGAGATTAATCCAGTGCCTTTGGTTATATTGGCAACATCGATGTAACCATCTCTGTCAAAATCTGCAAATTTGGTTGAAGAAAGTTTGTTAGTATCCGCAGTTAAATTAAAACCAGTTACTAACTGCGATACGGATAAGCCGGCGAATACAGCAAGTTTTTCAAAACTCAAAATACATTTGCTGATAAGGTTAAGTTTTACCAAAAAACCCCATTTTGAAGGAGATGGCTTTTTCAAGTTCAGCAAAGCACAAAGAAGCGATGCAATGCACTTGCCTCGATTTAACTCAATGAGTTTCTGCTTTGCCATTATCAGTTTATTATTTGTTTTTTTTACACTGATCAAGCAAGAATATTGTAGTATTTAATTTTTATTCCCTTAATTTTGCTTTGTTCATGTCAAAAAGTGCAACAATCATCACATCGGTTCGTAATTGTCTAGAAGAGACAAGGGTCTTTCTTGATTCATTATTTTCTCACGAACCAGCTAATTTAGCTCAGGTAATCGTTGTAGACGATGGGAGCGAGAAAGAAACGGAAAATTTTCTACGATCGCTTAAAGATAGTATTCAGCTTGTAAGGAATGATAAAAGCATTGGGTTCGGCCCAGCCAATAATCTTGGCGTTGAGCACTCGCAATCAGATTGGTTACTTTTTATGAACAACGACTTGGTCCTGACCAAAGACTGGGCAAAGCCATTTGAAACAGTAATGAACGGCCAACAGAAGCTTAATCAATTGGGATGCTTGGGAAATGTGCAATTAGATCCAAGAACAAAAAAAATAGATCATGCGGGAATTACCTTTGCCAAAGGGTATCCATCCCATTACTTGCAGGGAGAAGAAAACCTGCCTCGTGAAGGCTTCTCCGAATATCTGGCAGTTACAGGTGCATGTTTTCTGATTCGCAAAGACTTGTTTTGCCGAACTGGAGGGTTTGACCAAGCTTACAAGACCGGCTTTGAGGACATTGATTTTTGCCTAAAACTCAGATTGCTTGGCTACAAGCATTATGTAGCAAATGAAAGTAAGATTTGGCATAAGAGAAGTAGCACTCCAGAGAGGAATGACCATCAAGCTCATAACTCCAAGGTGTTTTACGGCAGATGGGGCAAGATTATGACCCGTTTGGAAGAGTGGGGACGGGCGAATGCTAGCACAAGCCAGCATAGGAAAAAACAATATGCTCGTATTCTCGAAAAGCCTCAGAGTTTTCTTTTTGCTGATCGAGATTTGTTGATGCAAAACTTTCAATTTCATCTGCGTAATCGAATGTGGAAAGAGTCGAAGAAAGTTTTGAAATTGCTAAAAGAAAATTTTGGAGGTGACGCAGATTTGATCCTCTTGGAATCCCAACTCTTGCGAAAAAGTAATCATCCCTCTAAAGCAAAAGCTCTCTTAAATAAAAAGGGGAACGATTCGAGTACTTCATCCTTCTTACTCGAAGAAGCTTTTGTCAGAAAAGCTCTCGGTGAAATGACGAGTGCCCGCAGGAAATTTCTTTCATTAGCGAAAAAAGGTTTCATTCCCGGTGTTTGCTTGCAGAAAATTGGGGAATGTTACTTGGAGGAAAAGAAATTCGAAGAGGCAAAAAAGTATTACAAAAAAGCTTTGATTCATTTGCCGGACAGTTTTCGTATTTGGAATCTTCTCGCACAGGTTAGCCAAGAGTTGGGCGAGAAATCAAACGAAATAAAAGCCCTCCAAAAGTCTCTTTCTTTAAATCCACAAAACTCTTCGACTCTCTTTACTCTTTTTCAATCGCTCGTTGGGGTAGGTTCTTGGACTAAAGCCTATCAATTGTGTATTCGCTCAAAAGGAATGCAGATTCCCATCGAGCATCTACTGGATTTTTCTAAGGCATGCATCGAGTCCGGCGATATTAGATCCGCTATTATATCACTGAATAAGCTGATCTCCAAACGGCATAATGTGGCGGAGGCCTATTTCTTGAAGGGAAATGTAATGGTGTTACTCAAGGAGTTCTCGAGGGCTGAGGAATGTTACAGGAAAGCTCTGGATTACAGAGAAGATTGGCCTGAGGCTTTGAGCAATCTATACAATTCGAAAACTTTTCTTTGTGATTGGTCAGAAAGAAAAAAAGAAATTAAGCAACTGCAAGCCTTTCATCAAACTGGCTCAATCCTCGGAGGAGCTTTTGAACTTGCTGGTCTTCATTGGAGTGAGGATGAGGAAAGCAAGTATGCCCGAATCCGTTCCGATAAGATTGTGGCCGAAACGGAAACAATCCGTAGAAGACTAAACTTCGATTATAATCTTCAAGAGCGAACTAAGAAAAGAATTGGTTTTCTATCATCGGATTTTCGTAACCACGCGGTGGGTCATCAAATGATCGCATTGCTTGAGAATCTGGATGCCGAGAAATACGAAATTTTTCTTTATGCATCAAACCCCTCAGTAGACAGTGAAATAAGAAAACGTTTCGTTGCCTTGAATGAAAACTTTCGGGATGTCAGTAATCTTTCGCTTGCTGCGAAAGCTCGATGCATAAACCACGATAAATTAGATCTATTGGTTGACCTGGGTGGGTTCTCACGGGGGCACAACGCAGAGGTTTTGGCCCTGCGCCCATCTGCAAGACAGGCTCATTACCTTGGTTATGCATCCTCTATGGGAAAAGGTTTGGTGGATTATATGATTGCTGATCGTTTTGTTATTCCGCCTAAGTCATCGAAGGATTTCGGAGAAAAAATCATTAGAATGGATGGCTGTTTTTTCCCTCCCGGTGATTTTGAAGGCTTTGCCAAGCGGTCGAGAAGAAAGGAAGTTGGACTTCCTTCGAGAGGATTTGTTTATTGTGCGTTTCATGCCGCATACAAATTGGAACCGGAGATCTGGGCCAGTTGGATGCGAATTCTTCGTTCGGTTCCTGAAAGTGTATTGTGGTTAAAATTCAAGCCATCGGAAGAGGCATTGAAAAACCTTAGGTCCGAAGCGGTCAGGCAAGGGGTTTCATCCAAGAGAATCATAATGGCCGAAGACATGCCGGTTCGTTCCTCTCATTTATCGAGGATGACAGTTGCGGATCTGTATCTCGATTGCCCAAAATATAATGGCCACGCCAGTGCCATGGATGCCTTGCATGCCAAGTTGCCGATACTAACGATCAAGGGGAACCGCTTTTGTAACCGGGTAGGGGAGAGTTTTTGCCGAAACTTGGGCTTAGGAGAAATGGTATCCAATGAACTCAAGCAGTATGAGAAGAAAGCCATTGAACTTGGCCTTCGACCTTCTCGTTTGTTGCCCTTGAGGAAAAAGATTCAAGAAAATGTTGATTCCGTTTTTTCTCCGGTTGCTCACGCCCAAAGATTTCAACAGGCGATGGATCAAATCTTATCTAAACGCGTTAAATACACTAAGAATAACAGGCTAAGGGGCAACAGATCTCAGGTTTCCGTTAATGTATTACCTAAACTTGAGGATTTTTCTCTTGTGATGATTCGTCCGCTTGCAATTACCAACTGGGCGTCCAATGTTAACTTTATTGCGGAAAAATTGGCAAAACTTGGAGGCAGGACAATCGTGATTGAACCCGATCATCCTGATCACAAAAAAGGAGATTTTTCAAAACATGTAAAACGACTCCCGCAATTCGGAGGAGGTTTTGCAGAGGCTATGAATTACGCCTTAACGAATATTTCTACTAATTTCGTTTTCTTTCTTGATGACCCCCTTCGAGCATTGCCTG
>CACMQL010000012.1 GCA_902615835.1 uncultured Verrucomicrobiota bacterium | reverse complement strand
AAAAAATGGCCGCCGAAAATCCCCACGAACCAAGTTGGTTTTTTTCCGGATATGATTGTGATAGCCTGGCTCTCGAAAAACTGACCGGGTTTGCCCTGACAGCCCTACCCTTTTTTGCCAATCATCCCCTGGCCCGCCTCGAATTACGTACCAAGAGTGTGGCCACGCAAATCCTCGAAAAAACCACTGCCTCACCCAATGTGGTGATCGCCTTCAGTTTCACGCCACAGGAAATCAGTGATGTTCTGGAAAAAGGTGTTCCCTGGGTCAAGGCACGCATTCATGCGATGAAACGACTTGCCGAAAAAGGATGGAAACTGGGCGTTCGACTCGATCCGATCATTGACTGCCTCGACTTTGATCAACGCCATCGATCCCTCATCTCTGATATTTTTTCCGAAGTACCAGCAGAATCGATTCATTCGGTTTCCGTGGGACCATTCCGTTTACCGGATCCATTTTTCAAACGAATGGAAAAATTATACCCGGAAGAGCCTCTCTTTGCCACGGAACTCACCAGACGAGGCCGTTCGATCAGTTACCCCCAAGACATTGAACATCAACGAATTTCCACCTGTGAACAGTATCTATTGGAGCATCTTCCCCCGGAAAAAATATTTCTCTGCCAACCAGTTCAAGGATAGTGCATTCTCCGATTGCCAAATCGAAATCTTTTTTCTAATACATTAGACTTTGCCACCTTAGCTCAGCTGGTAGAGCAGTTGATTTGTAATCATCAGGTCGTCGGTTCGATCCCGACAGGTGGCTCCATTCATTTTTGGCCGGATTCGTTGCATTCTTCATCTCCTGCAGAATTGAAAGTATTTTTAGGATGTCAACCTTTCGGATATGACTCACTGAGCCAAAATCCGCCAATCAGGTTAGTCTCGACCCATCTAGACTCTTGTGGCAGGTTAAAAACATCATTTCATGAATTTAGAGGAATCAAAAAGCATCGTCCATGCGTGTATTTCTGAAATCACCGATGGGGAGGTCAATCCGACTGATGACATGAATCTCATCGGAAAAGAGGCGAGCTTGGACTCCATGAAACTGGTGGAGCTCTGCCTTGCTTTGGAGGACAAGGCAGGAGATTTGGATTTTGAATTTGACTGGACTTCCGAAGCGGCCATGTCCCGCTCGCAAAGTCTTTTCCGTACGGTGAATTCCCTTGCGGAGGAATTTCACGCCCAATCCCAGAGCAAGGAATGATCCTGATTACCGGAGCAAGCCGGGGACTGGGCCGGGCCATCGCTGAAAGATTTGTGGAAAGAGGCGAGGAAGTGCTAGGGATTTCAAGGGAAACCCAGGGTTTACCTTTTGAAGCGGTCGCCTGTGATGTGTCCGACCACAATGCGGTCAAAACAATTGCCCAGGGTTTACGAAAGCAGAAAAAGGAAATTACCGGCGTGATCAATGCGGCCGGAATTGCCTCGATGAACCTGGCGGTTACCACGCCTGCTGGTATGACTCAAAAGTTGATTCAAACCAACTTGGTGGGCACGATCCATTCCTGTCAGCTCTTTGCTCCGCTGATGATGCGTAGGAAAGCCGGAAGTATTATCAATTTTTCCACCATTGCGGTAGCATTGGGTTTAAAAGGAGAATCCATCTATGCCGCGAGTAAGGCGGGCGTGGAAGGATTTTCGCGGGCCTTTGCCCGGGAAATGGCCGACTTTGATATTCGGGTAAATTGCATAGCTCCTGGCCCCATCAAAACGGATCTACTGAAGGGCGTGAGTGGTGAGCAAATCGAGGCGATCGTGTCCCAGCAGGTAATACCAAAAGTTTTTCAACCGGGAGATGTGTGTGATCTGTGTGAATTCTTGTTGTGCCCGCAATCCAAGTCAGTGAGCGGACAAATCCTGCATGTGGGGGGAGCCTAGTGAGCCTGCTCGAAAAACTCTCCCAAAAGTGGGAAAACTCGAATGATCCCTTTCTGATTCATCCGCGGGGTCAACTAAGCTTTGCCGAAGTATCGCAACAGGAACCGGTCGATTTAACCAGCGTACGGGCAGGTGATGTGGTCGCCCTGATTGGGGATTTTGATCCGGCTTCCATCCATACCCTGCTTAGGCTGATCGATCTGGGGGTGATCGTGGTTCCCCTGACCGTGGAAACTGCAGAAGATCATGAGTATTTCTTCGAGTCCGCTCTCGTAGATGTGATCATCGAGGGAGGCAGCTTGTGCCGGAGAAAACATGGGCAAATTCATCCGATGATTGAAGAATTACGAGATCGGGGAAATGCGGGACTGGTTCTCTTCTCCACCGGGACCACCGGGCGTCCGAAGGCGATCCTTCATGACTTCACTAATTTTCTTTTGCGTTTCGATACCCCACGCCCCACCCTGCGAACGATCAATTTCCTGCTTTTTGACCACATCGGTGGAATCAACACGCTTTTGCATACCTTGTTTAACCGCGGCGTGGTGGTGGCTCCGGCAGATCGCTCGGTGGAGGGAATTTTATCGAGTTGCACAAAGTACCAGGTGGAAGTGCTCCCCACTACACCAACCTTTTTACGAATGATGTTGATGAGTGGGTTAATCCCGGAAGAAGTGCCTGCTAGTTTGCGGGTTATCACTTATGGTACCGAAAGAATGGATCAGCCGACGCTTGATCAATTGTGCGAACTTTTACCGGAAGTGGATTTCCGCCAAACTTTTGGGATGTCAGAACTTGGAATCGTGCGTGTAAAATCCGAAGCAAGAGACAGTCTTTTCATGAAGGTGGGTGGAGAAGGCGTGGAAACCCGCACAGTTGGCGAGGTTTTACATATTCGCTCGGCCAATCGAATGCTAGGGTATTTAAACGCACCTGCTCCCTTCGATAAGGATGGTTGGTATGATACCAAGGACGTGGTGGAGGAAAAAAATGGCTACTACAAAGTGGTGGGCCGAACCAGTGAGGTGATCAATGTGGGAGGTCTAAAATTTATGGCTTCGGAGGTGGAGCGGGTGGCCCTGCTTCATCAGGATGTTTCTTTGGTCAAAGCCTATGGGAAGGATAACCCGATCACGGGACAGCATGCAGAAATTATCGTTCAGCCAAAAGACAAGGAACAATTTGATAAGAAAGACTTCAAAAATCATTTATCCCAGCATCTGCAAATCCATATGGTTCCCCGAAAAATAATCGTTGAAAAAGTGGAAGTTGGCCATCGTCATAAGCGGTCCTGAATTGGAATAAAGAAGATGTTTACTTTCAGGGAAATCGAGACTTCGGATGCGGAAATGATTTTAAATTGGCGTGCATCCACACGGGTCGCCAAGTATATGAAGACTGAAGTAGCCCATGGGGTGCAAGAACAGGAGCAATGGATTGTGAACTCCCGGGAGTGTGCGGATTTTTACCACTGGCTGATCGTCTATCAGGAAAAACCCGTCGGATATATCAGTCTTAATGAATACAATCCGGTCGTGAAAACCGCGTCCTGGGGATTTTACATTGGTGAAGAGGAACATGCCGGACTGGGCGGCTTGGTCCCTCCTTTTTTCTATCGCTTTTGCTTTTCCATGTTGGGAATCGAGCGGATCGATGCGGAAATGCTCTATTTCAATACCAGCGTGATCGATCTCCATCAATTACATGGCTACGAATTTACCCCCGAGCGCGACCGAATTTTAAAAAAGCAGGGGAAGAGGATTTTGCTGGTGGCGATGTCACTGTCAAAAGTTCGATTTGAGGAGGGAAAATTCAACCGATTTACCGCTGATTTTCCCACCTCGCAGTGGCATAAAAAAACCAATTCTTCGCCCAAGGAATTTTCTTTGGAAGAAGTGACAGGAACGGAGAATCAGATCAAAGCGCTTTATCAATTGCTTGAAAGACGGGAGCATTCAATTTCGCATATGCAGATGCCTAGCCTAGAAAAACATAGGCAGTTTGTCCAAAATCATCCCTATCGAAAATGGTGGCTTGTGAAAGTAAGGGACGAATGGGACGGGACAGTCTACCTTACAAAGGAAAACTCCGTGGGGATCAACCTGTATAAGAACGACTCCCTTCTTCTCTGTAAAATCATCCAAGAAATAAAAACTGCAAATGAACCCTTACCCGCCATTTCATCTGTACGGCCCGGATTTTTTTATGTGAATGTGGCCCCGCAAAATATCCCTTTGCAAAATGCTTTGGCAGATTTGGGGGCGAAACATACCCAAAACTCCTACCGTATCTAGAATTTATTTACTGAGCTAGAGCGTTTCGTTCAATCTGAGCGAGAAATGCCTGAGCCTGTGGATTCTCAGGGAGCAGACGAGCCATCGAACGGGCATGTGGCAGGGCATCCGCCCATCTTCCCCGTTGGACGAGCAACTGAACCATGTTCTGAACAAACTCAGGGTTATCGGGCTCGAGTTTAATGGCTTGCAAGAAGGCACGGATCGCATCGTCAATCTTGTCGCTCTGCCAATACGCAATCGCGAGATTATTAAAAACTCGTGGATTGTCCCGCCAGTAAGCGGACGCCCGTTCAAGCGAACGAATCGCTTCAGGCAGTCGGTTCCGGTCCTCCGCCAGCAGCAGTCCCAGTGAATAATGTACCTGTCCCCAGGAGGGTTGAAGCTCGGCCGCTTCTCGCAAAATTTCTTCCGCTTCCTTGCTGCGCCCGTGGCGACTGAGTAGTGTGGCAAGATTCATCCTTGCAGGAACATAAGTACTTTCCCTATGAACCGCCTTGCGGTAGTGCTTTTCAGCATCGGCCGGCTGGTTGCGATTTTCGGCAAGTATGCCAAGGGAAAGATGAGACTCAGGGCGGTCCAGGTTACTGGTGTAGCGAAGCTTCAATTCTTCAAACACTTGGGTAAAGGTTCTTAAATCTTCGGGTGAAAATAGGGTTTGGGGCACGCGGGCCAGAATACGGGCGGCTTCGGTGCGAACCGTGCGAATCGGATCTTCGAGCATCGGGACTAATTCACGATGGAGTTCGTCATCGGGCAAATCTTCCAATTTCGTAATCGCAGCAACCCGGACTACGGAATCGTTTGCGTCCAAGTTGCGGCGGGCTTCATCATAACTGGCCTTGCTGATGAACTGCCGAAGGGCTAGCATAGCTCCAGCTCTAGTGAAGGCGGGAGACTCGGGATCGCGACATGTTTCCAATAGTAAATTTTCCGCCTTGGGCTTACCATTTCGAAAAGCATGAAAAGCTTCGGGGTGACGAACATCCTTGGGACGGTCCGGTCCTTTGAATTTTACAACCGCATCAGCGGCCCATTTAGCATCCTTATTGGTATGGCACTGATTACAGGCATTGGGTGTACCAAACTTTACGGAATGATCGGGCCGGGGTATTCGGATACTGTGATCCCGCCGGTCATCGATTCCCATATATGTCTTATGGGGCATATGACACTCAACGCATTGGGCTCCTTGGGTACCTGCTTGATGAAAATGATGATCCGGGTTGTCGAAACCGGTGGGATTATCTTCATTGGGAACATGACAACGGGTACACAGCTGGTTGGTGTATGTGTGTAATTTGACGGTATGGGGGTCGTGGCAATCCACACACCGGATTCCTTTATGAAACATTTTACTCTGGACATAGGATCCATACACATAGACTTCATCATCGATCTGCCCATCAACATGATAAGTGGGCACCTGCATGTCAGGTGACCACGGCTGTACAACTTCCGGAAGGAAATGGTCCAGAAAGGAATTGTTGGCATGATGCCCAGGGTGTACAAATCCTCGGCGGGCATGACATTTGGCGCAGGATTCAATCTGGGCGACATTACTGCTATTTACATCGGCCAATCCAAAATGGGTGAGTCCATCCCATCCCTGATTTAACCGGGCAAGTTCAACATGTTGGCGACCTGGGCCATGACAGGATTCACAGGCAACATTCATTTCCGAATAGGCCGTGGAGAAAGTTTGCGAAGAATCATCGAATTCTTTTCTTAAATTTGTGGAATGGCAATCAGCGCACATGTGATCCCAGTTTTGCATGGAACGGGTCCAAAAAAGAGGATCATCGGGAGCAATTCGTTCATCCGGATATAAATGGTACCATTCTTTCTTCTCCACATCCCAGCAGGTGGGGAGCACTTGCATACGCCCGTCAGGAAATTTTACCAGGTATTGTTGCAAGGGTTCCCAACCAAAGGTGTAGGCCACTTCAAAAACTTCCATCTCTCCCTCTTGATTTTCAGTTTCAACAAGATATTTTTCGTCTTCGCGAAAAAAACGAGTTGTTATTCCGTAGTTTTCAAAAAGGGAATTGTTGAAATCAGCCCGCACCGTTTCTTGATTGGGTAATTCCATTGCGTGATAGTGATGGGATTCCATCCATTTCTGATGAGATTCCTGATGACACTCAGCGCAAGTCTCGGCTCCAACATACTGATCAGGTTTGTAAATATTTTGATCCACGGATATGCCCGAAGCTAAATTGGTGTATGATTGATTGCTCTCACTACAGGAGAGAAACAAGAATGAAACTAATGAAATAGATAGATGGAAGTAAAAACGCTTGAGCATTCTACCATTTACAATGGTAAATCTTCCATAAATGGCAATGAGGTTTGCACCTTTCTACACTTGACAAAAAAAAAAGGAAAAAAAGTATTAGTAGAATAAATTTATTACACAATGAGCCAAATTTATCTTAATCTTAACAATCAACAGGCTGGTCCTTACGATGTCGCTGCCATTTCCGAGATGCTATCAACCAGCCAGGTCACCCCGGAGACCCTTGGATGGATGCAAGGCATGGCGAACTGGGAACCGATACATTCAAATACCTTTGCCAATTTAGGGATAAAAATAAATACACAGCCTGAGACTTTAGTTTCTCCACAATCGGACGAATCGATTCCCGAAAAAAAAATGCCCGCCAAGCAGGTTAAAAGTACCGCAGACATGACACAAAGTTCAGCCTCCGGTATGTCTGGAACTTTCAATATTGGACAAGCAATCGGAGAAGCCTTTATTTTTTATAAATCAAATATCGTTATCTCCATCGCCTGGCTTATTTTAGTTGGTATTATGGTCGGTATTCCGATTATTAACTTAATCATTCCCCTGATGGGGGTAAACTTCTATACCTGCGTACGAAATTTTCGTGCCACCGGGCAAAAAATGTCTTTTGGCGAATTGTTCGATTTTTCTCATGCACTAGACAAGATCATCGGCCCTGTCGTTGTCGGCATACTTATTGCAATCGGCTACTTATGTTTAATCATTCCTGGCATAATTCTTACCTTCATGTGGGCTTTTACACCCTGCATCCAGGGCGATAAACCGGAATTGTCATTTTTCAAAGCAATGAAAGAATCCAAGAGACTTGCCAAGGGAAATTACCTCAAGATTTTTTTTCTTGTAGTTATTTTGGCAATATTTGCCTTTTTGGGATTTATATTACTGGGTGTGGGTGCTCTTGTGACCGTGCCAATCGCCCATGTTGCCTTGTATTGTGCCTATGACCAATGTAATTCCCGATGATTCAATATTTGTTGCCATTGGACTCCCTTAAAACTAATCATGCAAGCTTTTTCAAAAATCTAGTCATAAATTTTGCTCGGCAGGTATAAATTTCTAAACTTCTACGATTCTTATTCTTATATTTAGCATTAATTTTTTACCTGATTTTAATTAAAAAGCGTTGCAACCATCCGTTTATCTATTCAGATTCATAATATGACTCGTAATCTCTTCTTTTTTGTATCGTTATTTGCCTTTTCTCTTTCCTTGTTTGGCTTGGCTGAACGCAATTTTCGATCTAAAAATGGTCAAGTTATTAAAGGAACTATCGTCAAGCACTTTGACGACGGCGATGTATTACTCAAAAGGTCCAAAGACTTACAACTCTTTCGAATCAACTTGGACATTTTTACTGAAGATGATCAGGCTTTTGTAAAAAACAATTTCCCTCCCAATCATGACGCCTTGCCTGAATTCCAGCGTCCTCTCACCAATCAAGCATTAATGACAAATGCTATATACATTGATAATCTGATTGAAGCCCGGTTGCGTTCTTATAACCAACGCCCCAACAAAATTGCCAATGACGAAACTTTCCTGCGACGGACATACCTAAAGGTTATCGGAAGAATACCTACTTATGACGAAACGAAAGCCTTCTTAAGCGACCGGGATAGCTCAACCAAAAGAACACGCCTCATTGACAGCCTCCTGTTAACGGAAGGTTATGTCAGTCATTGGTTTCACTTTTGGGCTGATATTCTACGAGCCAAGGATAATTTAGGAAACCGGATGTCGGGTATTCCTTATGTTGATTACATCCGCGAGTTTATCGCCATGAACCGTCCTTACGACGAATGGGTTAAAGAGATGCTTTCCTCCAGTGGCCCTTATTGGGAAAAAGGTAATGGAGGAGTGGGTTACTTTTTACGGGATGCAGGAATGCAGCTTGATAATATGTCCAATACTGTGCGTATCTTCTTGGGTACAAGCTTAGAATGTGCCCAATGTCACGATCATCCTTTTGATCGTTGGACTCAGAAGCAATTTTACGAAATGGCTGCGTACACTGAGGGTTCAGGAAATTTACGCCGCCGAGGTGTCGAAAATTTGAATGCACTCAACAGACTCGCTAATGCAGAACGTAGGCGACTAGAACAAATGGAGAGACCCCGGGAAGCTCGGAATCTAAGGGATGCTGCCCGCGATATCTCAGATATTGTGCAAGTTGGCTTGGAAAGCATGGGGCGTGGAAAAATCAGGCTTCCTAATGACTACCAATATGACAACGCCAAACCCGGCGAAGAACTCACCGCCAAAACAATCTTTGGTTTGGCCACGGAATTGGATGCGAATTTTCAAAGCACCGGATCCCGTGCATCATACGCCAACTGGGTAGCCTCCGAAGCAAATCCCCGCTTTACCACCGTGATTGTTAACCGTCTTTGGAAAGAAGTTTTCGGCATGGCCCTGATCGAACCTCTCGACAACATGTTCGACGATACGATGGCTACTCACCCAGTATTACAACTCCATCTGGAGAAAGTAATGGTGGCCTTGAACTACGACCTCAAGGAATTCCTTCGTATTCTTTACAATACCCAGGCCTTCCAGAGAATGTCTCCGTCCCGCGAAGTTATGCCGAGGGATGCAAAGGACAAGGTTATGCCACCCGAAGTGCAATGGGTGATTGCAGGCCCTTACTCCCAGGATCCAACCCGTAACAGCGTACCCTATTTTTATCAGGGACCCATGCTTGAAAGAATGAGTGGTGAGCAAATTTGGGATTCATTGGTAACTTTGGCATATCCAAATATCGACAATCGTAAACGCAGAAAACCCCACAACGGCTACGACAATTTCGTCAAATACACCACGATGACTGGGGATGAGCTTTTCGCCGAAGTCATGCGTGGAACAGGGCTCGATCCAAATGCACAGGCTCCTGCTGGACCAGCTAATAATATGCCCAAAATGGAACTTAATGCCAAGCAGAAGGGTTCCATGGAAGTCGTCATGAAGTATGCCGATCTTTACTGCATGTCCTGTCATGACTCTGGAAGGTCCCGTGGCGATATCAATATCGAGCAATACCATGATGATCCCGGAAAATTAGCCGGAAATTCTTCAATGTTGAAAATGTTTGCCTCAGCCTTGGAAAAAAAAGAAATGCCACCTTCTAACAGACAACTCCAGCCAACCGCTCAGGAAAGGACTGAAATGGTCACAGCCTTAAACACCCTTCTTGCCGAGGCTCCCGCAGGCACTGCCCCAATGCAAGGCGAAGCGATGGCCATGAAATTAGGCGATCCAATAAACACAGACTGCCCTATCAAACCGGGACGTGCGATTGACCCAACGCTCTTAGCGTTAAATGAAGATGGTGAGACGGTCGGGTTTTGTTGTCAGTCCTGTTTGAATCAACACAAACGTAACATGGCGGCTAAGATGAGTCCTACTCCATCTTCCACATCATCTGCATCCACCGCTAACTATGTGCGTGACCAAAACTCCGTCCGTGCATCTGAGCTTTCATCCCCTGTGCAGAATGGTCATTTGGTTAGAGAATTTGGCGGCTCAGATAGAGAACAAATTGAAAACAGCCACAAACAGGCATCGGTGACTCAAGTTCTCAATTTGCTCAATGGATATGTCGAATCCCGTATTCTTAATAAGAAAGACGCACTCGTTCTAAACAATGTTATGAATGCTGGGAGCAAAGAAGCTCAAATCGATACTGCATTTTTGAGCATTCTTAATCGCAAACCTGATGCGAAAGAAACAAGAAATATTAAAGATGCCCTGCAAAAATCAGGCGATAATTTTTACAAAGACATTGTATGGGTACTTGTTAATAGCCATGAATTCCTTTTTGTAAAATAATATTTTCATATAAATTTGTAACAATTAATCTAACAAAATATATAGGAGACACTATCCATGATGACTAACTTCCAAAATGTTGACGAATATGGTCGTAGAGAATTTATTGCTCACGCTGCCAAGGCTTGCCTTGGGGTAGGATTGATGCCGATGGCAGGCTCCTACATTCACGATAGCGTTAAAGCACTTACACCCGGAGCCCGTCCTGCTGCAGCCCGCCATGTTATCTATCTTAACATGACTGGGGCTATGTCTCACTTGGATACTTTTGCCCCCCAAATTGACAACCCTAAGCTGATGCACGATGTCAAAGCGATTCCAACCAGTGCCGATGGGGTTGTTTTATCGGAAAATCTTCCTTTGACTGCTCAACACATGCACAACGCCTCTGTGATCAAAACCATGGTGTCTAGTCAGGGTGCTCACCAACAAGCAAGTTATTTGATGCACACAAGCTACCTACAAAGAGGAACAATCGTACACCCAACTTTTGGGTCCTGGGTAGCCAAGCTTTCCGGACAAATCAACCGCACCATTCCAATGAATGTAAAAATTGGTGGTGGTGGCGGTGGTGCCGGTTTTCTTGAGGCAAAATATGGTGCCCTCCCTATTGGTCGTCCGGGAGAAGGTTTAGCTAACAGCAAAATGGCCAGCTACCTGGATGATACAATGTTTCAAAACCGCATCGCTGCGGCTGAAAAACTCAATGTTAATTTTACGGCTGAATATCCACAAAAACAAGTCCGTGCCTATTCTGACCTATACCGCGATGCAATCAAACTGATGAAAAGTGAGGATTTGAACGCTTTTGACATCAATAAAGAACCCGAATCCATGAAAGAGCTGTACGGGACAACCAATTTTGGACAGGGTTGCTTGCTTGCTCGCCGTTTAATCGAACATAAGGTTCGTTATGTTGAAGTAACCAGAGGTGGCTGGGATACTCATGACGACAACTTTAACCGGGTTGCTGCTAATTGCGTTGATATTGATAAAGCCCTCAGCGGTCTTCTTCTTGACCTTGAAATGCGTGGTCTACTCAAGGAAACTCTCGTAGTCCTCACTTCCGAATTTGGCCGTACTCCCGTTCCCAACGGACGAGATGGTCGTGACCATTGGCCTTATTGTTTCTCTGCATTTCTCGCCGGAGGAGGAATAAAGGGCGGAGTAATGTACGGTGATGTTGACGAAACAGGTCGCTCTCCAATTGCAGGTAAGCCTATCAAACCTGAAGACTTGAATGCTACAATTGCATATGCTCTCGGACTTCCGCTTAAAGATGTTCAATATTCTCCTTCCGGTCGTCCGTTTACGATTGCCCACAATGGAGAACCACTTTTCGACGTACTTGCCTAACCGAAATGAAATGATGGGAAAAGGTCTTCTTTCGCTGCTTATCGCCAGTTTCCTTTTTTCATCGCTTCTTGCCAATGAACCGTTTCGTGTTTTTAAAACACCCAGCGGAAAGTCTTTCGAAGGAAAGGTCGTCGGTTACGAAGGTCAGACTTTCATTCTGACCAACAAATCCAACCAGCTTTTTCAAGTCCCTTTTAATGCCTTATCCAACGCGGATAAGGCATATTTGGTTGAAGGCGTAAAAGCTAATAGGATTCCAAAAGGCAGGCCATCCCCGACATCTACCGCCGTAACTACTGGTGCGAAGGGGGTCGATTTTCATTCAGAGATCATGCCCATTCTTCAACAAAGGTGTAATGATTGTCATAAAGCCCCATACGAAGAAAATGGAAGGACCAAGAAACCAAAAGCAGGTTTGCGATTCGATTCTTACGAGTGGCTGATGAAAGGAAACGATGGCGGAGCCATCATCGAGGCAGGTGATACGGATGCAAGTATACTCTTTGAAGTCATTACGCTTCCACCCGACGATGACATGATCATGCCACCTAAGGGCGATCCGTTAACCGCCGATCAAATCGATCTTTTTCGCAGATGGATATTGGAAGGTGCTACGGAAAAACCTTCAGGAAAGGTCGCACCCGAAACCGTAGCTGAAACATCTCCAACGAAGGAATCCAAAGATGAATCTGAGATGGATGACACAATCCGTAAAGCACCTCCTAAGAAAAAGCAAACCTTTCGCCCTGGTTCGTTTTTTGCCCATGTGGTTGTTCCACTCGGGGTAAGCCCCGATGAAGCTCTAGCGAAAATCCAAGGATCTAAACCAAAACCGGGGGAAGCGATTGATTTTGACCGCCATG
Source organism: uncultured Verrucomicrobiota bacterium (assembly GCA_902615835.1). GTDB lineage: Bacteria > Verrucomicrobiota > Verrucomicrobiia > Opitutales > Seribacteraceae > Seribacter. Next base: position 34,506 of record CACMQL010000012.1, on the reverse strand, counting down.
TTTTACCTATCCTTGAGGAAAGATGTAACAGTTGCCACCACGCTCCCTTTGACCGGTCCGGTCGTTTAGTTAATCCCAAAGCCAGTCTTCGATTTGATTCATTTGCTGAAGTGATGAAAGGCAACCTCGATGGTCCAGTCATCGTGCCCAATGATTTGGAAAAAAGTAGGTTGTATTCTGTTTTGAACCTTCCAGAAGATAACGATTTATTCATGCCGCCGAAGGGTGGTCCGATGAATCAAGAACAAAAAGATGTAATTAAAAGGTGGATTGAGGAAGGTGCCCAACCTTCAAAAAATACTGTATCTGCCACTAAAGGAGGAATTCCTGCCCCGGATGAGCCCGTCAGTTTTACTAATCACATCTTACCCCTGCTGGAAAAAAGGTGCTTGAATTGTCATGGCGAGCCATATGTTAAAAATGGACGGACCATTAAACCCACAGCTGGTCTCCAACTCGATACATATGAAATGGTCATGAAAGGCAACCTTGATGGAACAATAGTCTCGTCCGGAGATCCAACTGTTAGCACGCTTTACCAAGTGGTTATCCTACCCGACGATGACCCTGAACTTATGCCTCCCAAAGGTGACCCTCTCACGGAAGATGAGAGGACCATGATCAAACGTTGGATACTCGAAGGAGCAGGAGAGCAACCAGCGGCAGAAGCGGCGGATCCCAATGCTGTCCCGAAACCTAAAGAGAAAAAAGAACTTGCATCAGGCACTGTAGACGCAAAGTTATCCGTCTTGGATGTGCTGGCCAAAAGGGTAAGTGTTCCCTCAAAAACACAGATACAGGCAGCCCAAAAGACTTATGCATTGGTTACCCAACTCTCTGAGAGAAATCCCCTCCTGCGTGCAGAATTTTCATCTTTTGCTGGAGAAATTGATGACACAGCCATTGGAGCCCTAGGTGGTATTAAAAATAATATATCCCACCTTGATTTTTCCCGGACAAGAATGACGGATGTAGCGATGCGTGCTGCCGGAGGAATGCAACATCTAACATGGCTTAGTGCAAGAAACACTCTGGTTACTGATAACGGGTTAAAATCCCTCTCTCCCCTCAAGTTTATTTCCTATTTAAATTTATCGGGTACCAAAATTACCGACAGGGGCCTTAAAGATTTATATCCTATGAAAACCTTGAAAGAAATTTATTTATGGGGTTCTGAGGTTTCTGAAAATGGAGTAAAGGATCTCCGATCTGCCCTGCCGGATGCCAAAATTCTCTTCTAAGAACCAATATTTTATTAAATTGGAAGGTTTCAAACACACTGAGGTTTGATTGCAGGTATAATTTGCATTCCTACCATCCACTAGCAAGATGTGTTGGTAAATGGCATCCCGCTCGCTTGATATAAGTCAAATCAGATCTGATTTCCCTATTTTACACAGGGAAAACCGATCCAAACCCCTTGCTTTTCTTGATAATGCAGCCACCTCTCAGAAACCTGCATGTGTGATTAATGCTATCAGCGACTACTACACCCATACCAATTCAAATGTTCACCGGGGAGTCTATGAATTGGCCGAGGATGCTGAAAATTTGTATCATCAGGCAAGAAAATCCATCGCCCGACGATTTAATGTTACGGTAGATCAGGTCGTCTTTGTGCGTGGTGCAACTGAGGGCTTGAATCTGGTTGCTCAATCTTTTGGTCCGCTTGTTTTAGAGCAAGGAGATGCAATGATACTTAGCGAGATGGAACATCATGCGAATATTGTTCCCTGGCAAATTCTTTCCCAAAAAATTGGATTCGAAATTCGTGTCTGTCCCACTCTGCCCAATGGTTCATTGGATAGGGAGTGGATTTCCCGAGAATTTAGGAAAAAAAATCTAAAATTGATTGCCCTGACTGCCCTATCCAACACTTTGGGCACGGTCAATCCCATTGAGGAAATTGTAGCTGAGGCACGACAGTATGGAATCAAAACCGTGATTGACGGGGCTCAAAGCGTCCCGCATCAAAAAATTGATTTTCAAAAACTTGGTTGCGATTTTTTTGCTTTTTCAGGCCATAAGATTTTTGGCCCCATGGGGATTGGTGTGGTGCTGGGATCAAAAGATTCTCTCCAAAATATGCCCCCATATCAAGGTGGAGGTGATATGATTGACCAAGTAAGCTTTGAGGGCACCACCTTTGCCCCAGTTCCTCAGAGGTTCGAAGCGGGTACCCCGAACGTGGCAGGCGCGATTGGTCTGGGGAAAGCTATCGACTATTTTGATCAGTTTGAAATCTCCGATGTGGTGAATCACGAAAACAACCTTTATCAGATAGCGAGAACGGGTCTCGCTGAGATAGCGGGATTTGTTGAACATGGAACGACCCCTCATAAAGCTGCTGTTTTATCTTTTACCATAGAAGGTATTCATCCTCATGACTTGGCCACTTTTTTAGATGCTCAAGGTATTGCGATTCGTACGGGGCATCACTGCTGCCAACCCCTGATGAAAGTTTTGGGCGTGGAAGCTACTGCCCGAGCTTCCTTTGCTCTTTACAACACCGAGGAAGAAGCGAACCGGTTGGTGGATGCAGTCAAAAAGGCAGTCAGCATCCTGAAATAAATTGTTCTAGTTTTTAAGCCAAGGTTGCCGGGCATTTTTCTCAATTTCCTGATCTAACTTCATCATGTTTGAACTCAACCTTGCCACGATGGCAGGTTGTTCGGATGCCAAATTATTTTCTTCACCCAAATCTTCCGAGAGATCAAAGAGCATAATTTTTTCGTCTTGTTTTTCATTTCTGGGCTTCTTGCGAAGCAGTTTCCACTTGCCTGAACGGATGCCCTCCAAATCTCCTCTCGAAGTGTAATAAAGAAATTCCTTTCGTGGTGTTGAACCCGTCCCGAGAATTAGACTGGAAGCATCAAGCCCATCAATTTTCTTTTTTGATAACAGATTTTTCCGGGTAATTGCAGCTAAACTTGGAAGGAGATCAATGGTACCTATTAATTCATCACATACACTACCAGCAGGAATTCTGGAAGGTCCCCACATTACGCACGGAACCCGTTGTCCACCCTCGAAGGTAGTACCCTTACCATCGCGAAGTGGTCCGGCTGAACCTCCATGATGCCGAAACCCAAGCCAGGGTCCGTTATCGGTGGTGTAAATCACAATCGTATTTTGATCAAGTTTGAGATCCTTGATGGTCTTTATGATCCGACCAACCTCCGCATCAATATGCTCAATCACGCATGTGTATGCATTCAGTGGATTAGGATCTCTGATTTCATCGGGAACATAGAGAGGTATATGGGGCATGGAGTGGGGTACATAAACAAAAAAGGGCTTATCTTTATTCTTCTTGATAAAGGTAATGGTCTTATCCGTACATCTGCGGGTGATGGTTCTTTGATCGACCGGTAATTCAACAATCTTTTCATTTTCAATCAGGGGAGTTTTCCATTTGGTCAAGGTTGACTCAGGATCATTCCATAAAATATCCATGCCAGCGGTTCCTCCTCTTGGCTTTCCCTGATTGTCAGGATGGTTCATGTCATTGGAGTAAGGAATTCCGTAATAATGGTCGAAACCGTTCTGCCTCGGCAATGTCTCCGGGTGATGACCCAAATGCCATTTACCATAACAAGCGGTGGCATACCCCATCGATTTAAAATGATCCGCAAGGGTAAATTCGTCCGGATGCAATCCTTTCTTGGAACCGGGGAAAAGAACATGCTGATGCAACCCGACTCGCTTTGGGTAGCAACCGGTAAGAAGGGCTGCCCGGGAAGGGGTACATACGGGAGAAGCCACCATAAAGTTGGTAAATTTTCTGCCTTCCCTAGCCATTTGATCAATATGAGGAGTCTTTATTTTTTCTGAGCCAAAGCACCCCAGATCGCCATAACCCTGATCATCCGCAAAAATAAGAACGACATTCACATTATCACTAGCCGATAAAATCACTGGAATCCAAATTAATAGAAAAAAAGTACACATAAGATAATTCATCGATCCATGATCAAAAAGTACACCGGGTTACTCAACCAATAAATCAGGAATCCTCAGTCTTTTACTTGCGAGACTTCATCATAGCAGTCATCTTGATGGAACTTTTTATGATGAAAAAAAATCTCCTGTCCTCTATCCTTTTATTCACTTCTGTTTTCGTCTCTGCTGCTAATTTTAGTTCCCAAACTATTGACCTTGGGGTGGTAGTCTCTGATATCGAAAAATCTTTGGTCTTTTATAAAGAGGTGATTGGTTTTACGGAAAAAGATGGTTTCGAAGTCAAGGGCGATTTCCCCAAACAAGTCGGTCTGACTGATGGCACTCCATTGAAGATTCATGTACTCACTTTGGGAGACGAAGAGAAAGCCACAAAGTTGAAATTAATGGAAGTCTCATCCAGTAAACCTGCCCAAACTATCAAACAGCGATACATTCATACCCTGACTGGTTTTTCTTATCTAACAATTTTTGTAAAAGATGTGGATTTGGTTCTCACACAAGCCAAACAGCGGGGATACAAACCCTATGCAAAAAGTCCGCAAACTCTTCCTCAAGGGTTGCCCCAGGATGTTTGCCTTCTAATGTTAAGAGACCCGGATGGTAATTTTGTCGAGATTGTTGGACCAAACACTCAAAAGTTGCAGGCTAAAAAGTAATCTGAAGGATTTATACAATCTTTCATGGCATTGGAAGTTGGCATGTTTTTTGCCGTTTAAGTTACGAAATCTTATGGTTCTGGTCTCGAAATTTGATTCTCTGGATATATACTGGTATAAACATTTAGTCACTAACTTGGCGGTAACATGGCAAATAACAAAAAAATTAAATTCTCTCCCCTCTTCCCAAACAAACCTCCCACTGATGGAATTGTAAACCCGAATCTGGGAGTTCCGAATCCGGGATTAAAAAACCTCATACCAACTCTTGATCATCGCTACCAATCCGGTGATGCAAGTACGATCCTTTTTCTTAGCAAAAGAGGCATGTCTCGATCTCCTTTGGCGAGAGAAGTCCTCCGCGAAAAAGTTTGCAGGTCACCCTTCTTCGGCAAATGTCGGGTTTCTTCAAGAGGCGTCACCCAAGCATATGATCAATGCCCCATTGATGGAAACCTCAGAGCCTTTGCAGATAAGCTTGGATATGTATTACAGGGATATTCCCGCTTCTCCACTTTGCCGGATTTGGCCCAGGCTGATCTTATCATTCCTCTAGATCATGAAAGCGATGATTTCACCAAAGTACACCGCACGGCGATCCGGGGTGAAGTACGCCCTTTCGGGATGTTTCTTCCGGCTGGTAGCTCACCTTATTTGAACGATCCCTACGATCGATCAGAAGATTTTGATGCAGTAGATGTTTATAACGAACTTATACATTCGATTCGTTTGGGCTGTTCCAAGATTCTTCGGGTGATTCCTGCTCTAATTTCCTGACAAGCGTTTTTAATGTTTCCATATAAGCTCTTATATGAGCTTTCACCCTTTTTCAGCTTATGTCTATACTCTTTTTTTGTGATGTTGATCATCTTTCGTTTCGATTCGTAGCATCATGCTCCCATTCCATGGATATGACATATCTCAAGACCGGAAAGTTAGAACCATAAATACGATTCTTTTACTTCCTTTGCTGAATCCACATTAGAATAGACAACCAAAAATAATTGATTTGCCTACTATGGAACCATGCTGAAATTAAGGTCAGCAACGAAACTGCATCGTGGAAAATATAAACATTAGGAATGATGAATATCCTGCCCATGAAGTCTTACCGAAAGCAAATTTCTCCCCACGACTATCGGAAATTGAAGGCAAAAAGAAAAACCTTGCATTGATAGCATTCGTCTTACAAAAGACGATCTCGACAAATTGACTAAACAATAATGGAACCACCACTACCCCGCATTTGTCGTGAGTAATCAATTTTCAAAAATCGCGGAACATAATCTTTTTAAAAGATTTATCATCCTGACCATCCTGCTTGCGGCATTAGTAGTAGGAGCCCAGACTTACAAAGATTTTGCCCTGAGGCATCGCTTTCTGCTTTCGATTTTTGATGGATTAATTCTGCTTGTCTTTCTTCTGGAAGCTGTAATCAAAATACTTGCGGAAGGAAAAAAGCCTCAAAATTATTTCAAAAATCCATGGAATGTATTTGATTTCCTGATTGTGGTCGCCTGTTTACTCGAACCCATTTTGGATCTGGGTGGAGAATTTTTACCCGTTCTTCGGTTGGCGAGGATCCTTAGGGTATTGAGATTAGTAACGGCCATCCCCAAATTACAGCTCTTGGTCACTTGCCTACTTAAAAGCCTCCCTTCGATGTTTTATGTGAGCATCCTTTTATTTTTACTTTTTTATGTATATGGGACCCTTGCGGTATTTTTCTATGGCGATAATGACCCCATTCACTTTCGTAATTTACAATGCTCAATCCTGACTCTTTTCCGTGTAGTCACCCTGGAAGATTGGACGGATGTGATGTATATCAACATGTACGGTTCAGATAACTATGGCTACTCGAAAGAAGACTTTGCTAAATGGTCCCCTACTCCCTCCGCTTCTCCTCTTGGGGCTGCAGTCTTTTTCGTAAGCTTTGTCCTGATTGGAACAATGATCGTGCTAAACTTAGTCATCGGTGTAATCATGAACAGCATGGATGAATCTAATAAAGAAATGGCTATGCAAAAGGAAATGTACCGAAGAAAAGAAAACCCGGAAGCCGTTCGGGATGGTCTCCATGACTTGCATATTAGGGTCGAAGATTTATCCAAAGACATGTCGGTCATTAAGAAAATGATTGAAGATCAAAATCATAAGAAGTCTTAAAAGGGCGTCTTCATATCATTGGGCAGAAGGTAAATTTTAGGCTTTGCTTTTGCCAACTGCACCCTAAACCGCCATTTTAAAAATATTACAATCATGGCTGAAAACCAAAAGAATTATGACTTTACCTCCATTGAGAAAAAATGGCAGGAATTCTGGGAACGAGAAAAAATTTTCAGAGCTGACGATGACTCGGACAAGCCAAAATATTATGCTTTGGATATGTTCCCCTACCCTTCGGGTGCGGGGTTACATATCGGACATCCGGAAGGATATGTCGCATCGGATATATTGGCGCGTTATAAAAAAGCATGCGGATACAATGTGCTTCATCCCATGGGGTGGGATGCATTTGGGCTCCCGGCGGAGCAGTATGCCATCAAGACTGGCACGCATCCTTCCATCACCACTAAGGCAAATGTGGATAATTTTCGCCGCCAGATCAAGAGTATCGGGTTTGCAATCGACTGGGATCGCGAGATAAACACCACCAACCCAGGTTATTACCAATGGACTCAGTGGATCTTCCTTAAACTCTTTCAACGGGGTCTTGCTTATGTGGATGAAAAACCGGTCTGGTGGTGCCCAAACCTTAAAGCTGTCCTTGCCAACGAAGAGGTGGTTGATGGGAAATCCGAAGTTGGTAATCATCCGGTTGAGAGACGCAATCTTCGCCAAGTGGTTCTTCGGATCACCGCCTATGCTGAAAAACTATTGGAAGGACTGGATGAATTGGATTGGCCTGACTCCACCAAGCGGCAACAGAAAGCATGGATTGGAAGATCGGAAGGGGCTCAAGTCCAATTCGAAATTGCTGGATTGGATGAAAAACTGGAGATCTACACCACTCGCCCCGACACCTTGTTCGGGGCCACTTATATGGTGGTGGCTCCGGAACATCCCCTCCTCGATCAGCTGACTGTCGCAGGGAAGAAGGATGAAGTTAAAGTCTATGTGGATGCCGCCGCCAAAAAGAGCGACCTTGACCGTACCGATCTGGCCAAAGACAAATCGGGGGTATTTACCGGAAGTTACTGCCTCAATCCGGTCAACGGAGAAAAAGTACCCGTATGGGTCGCCGACTATGTTTTGATCAGCTACGGAACCGGGGCGATTATGGCGGTGCCCGCACACGATGAACGCGATTATGAATTTGCAGAAAAATACCAGATCGAGATCCGTCGGGTCATTGGCTCCCAGGATGGCGATGAGGAAAAAGCCAAACTTCCTTATTCCAGTCCGGGAATCATGGTCAATTCCGGAGAGTACGACGGAATGGATGCAGACCAGTGCAAAGCCAAGATCATCAGTAAACTTGAGGCCAAGGGACAAGGTAAGGGGGCGGTCAATTACAAGCTTAGGGACTGGATTTTTTCGCGGCAGCGATATTGGGGCGAACCGATCCCCTTGGTCTGGGTTTCCTTGGTAGATTTTGAAAAGGCAAAAGCCACCCAAGGCATCCTTGGCGATCTTCTACCCAGCGAACCCGTCACCTCTGATCAGGACGGAACCACCCTCTATGCCCTGCCCCTACCCGCTGCTGAATTGCCTCTCCAACTCCCCAAGGTGGAAAACTACCAACCTGCAGGTACCGGGGAAAGTCCCCTTGCCACCATCCCTGATTGGTTAGAGATCTGGTACAATTTACAAACGGGCGAGTCTCTCCCCCGTACCGAACCCAAGCCCACGGGTGACCGCTGGGTACCCGCCACCCGCGAGACCAACACCATGCCGCAATGGGCCGGCTCCTGTTGGTATCACTTAAGATATTTGGATCCAAAAAATGGAGAGCATCTGGTTGACCCGGCCAAGGAAGCCTATTGGGGAGGGCCCGACTTCTACATTGGTGGAGCCGAGCATGCGGTGCTTCACCTGCTTTATGCCCGTTTCTGGCACAGGTTTCTTTATGACGAAGGAGTACTCGCCAATCCGGAACCTTACAAAAGACTGTTCCATCAAGGACTGATCCTAGGTGAGGATGGAAACAAAATGTCCAAGAGTGTCGGTAATGTGGTCAATCCTGATGTGGTCATCGATGCCTATGGTGCCGATTCCCTTCGCCTCTTCGAAATGTTCCTCGGCCCCCTGGAAGCAGTTAAGCCGTGGAGTGAAAAAGGCATCGAAGGCGTTCACCGCTTTTTGAAGAAGGTCCACCGTGAATGTTTGCAGACTGATAAGCATTTGCAGGATCAGGAAAGCAACAAGGAGACCCTTAAAGTCTTACATGAGACGATTCTTAAAGTTACTGAGGCAATCGAAGACCTCCGATTCAATGTGGCAATTTCCCAAATGATGATTCTAGTTAATCAATTACAGAAGTCTGAGGGTTACTCATTGGATACCATCAAAACCCTGCTCCAATTACTCGCTCCTTTCGCTCCCCACCTAGCTGAGGAATTGTGGGAAAGCCTTGGAGGGAAGCCATCGATAGTCAACGAGTCATGGCCTCAAGCACGGAAAGAATTGTTAGTCTCAGATGAGATCACGATTGTGTTTCAGGTTAATGGAAAACTTCGCGGGGAAGGACAATTCCCCAAAGATGTTGATAAAGAATCCGTGATTTCAGCCGCCAAGGCAGATGCCAAGGTGCAAACCTTTCTCGAAGGGAAGGAAATCGTCAAAGAGATCTATGTGCCCGGCAAACTGGTGAACTTGGCTGCAAAAGGGTAGCTCTCCAATACCATGTCCCGTTTCCTACCTGATGATTTTGATCCGAGCCGTCCGCTGACCCTGATCGCCGGTCAGGGGATCTATCCCCAATTACTAGCCGAGAGAGCACGAAAAGCAGGTATACCCATTCGACTGATTGAACTTGGCGGCGAAACCTCAACTGAGTTGATTACCTCCTTTCCAGAAAATCAACGCTCTGCGGTCAAAGTCGGTCAGGTCGGAAAACTGCTCAAAGAACTGAAAAAATTTCAGACCGGATATGCGGTGATGGCTGGACAAGTGACACCGGGCAAACTCTTCAAGGGACTGCACCCTGACCTCAAGGCAATCCGTATGCTTGCCGGACTGGATCGCAAAAACGCGGAAACCATTTTTGGAGCGATTGGAGATGAGATCGAAAAAGTTGGAGTTCATCTGCTCGATGCCCGGGTCTTTATGGATCAGGATTTGGCGGAAGAAGGAGTCATGGTCCAAGGGAAGGAAAAAATTGATGCAGAACACCTCATGCACGGGGTCGAAATTGCCCGTGAGAATGCCCGCTTGGATGTGGGACAGGGAGTGGTAGTCAGTCGAGGGACCGTGCTCGCGGTGGAAGCATTTGAAGGAACCAATGCCATGCTCGAAAGAGCCGGAAAATTTGGGGCCAAGAATTGCCTGTTTGTTAAACTGGCTAAACCCAAACAGGACACCCGCTTCGATGTCCCCGTCTTCGGTCTGCAGACTCTCCAGACGATGAAGGAGGCTGGTATTGGTAATGCGGCTGTGGAAGCAGGCTCGGTATTACTGTTGGAGAAGAATGAAATACTCAAGGAATCCCAAAAGTTAAAAATCGGAATCCAAGGAATTTAAAAATATGAAAAAAATGATATAGGTTTATTTAGTTATTGAAAAAAGTATTATTTTCACAGATTTAGAAATTATGAAATTTCCAAGTCTTTTATTTTTTTCACCTTTTTTAATTCTTTTTAGTCATGGGTTGCACGCGTTCGCTCCCAGTGATTTGAATGGTTATAAAGCTGCACTTACAATTAATAGTGCTACAGTAGATGCAACTGGTGAAACGCATTATTTCTATTTTAATTCCAATTCCACGGCAAAAACTAGAAGCGGTGACAATGGGCAATGGTATCCTGATATTATATCTTGGAATAGGAAAACTTCCAGAGAGGGACAACTAGTAATCGGACATCCCCCAGGTGACTACGTAAATGTAGTTATGACTTTTCAAAGTTCTTCTTCAGGGCACTTTAGTTTCACTAGTTATGAAGACAGTGAAGAGGAGTCCGGAACCGGTACTTTTACTTTTGGAACATACCAGGAATCAGAAATACCTTATAATTACTATTTTACAGATAACTTTAGCGACCTTTTTAAAAGCCAAGAATTATGGCCGATAAGAACTAACGAAGGGATTACTAATTCTATTAAAAACCAGCAATTCCTTGTAAGCGGAAGTATTTTGGAAGGGGATGATAGATGGCATGATGTCAATGCAAACACTATCCTATCACTATCTAAGGACTGGACGATCTCTGGTTCTTCTTTTACGAAAATCCCAAACCAAAATTCCTTAAACTACCAAGCTGCAGTTGGACTAGACTCTGAAGTTGGGGAGCACGAAGTAGAAGGATTTGAATTCGAAATCTCTATTGGCATTTCTCCATGGGGAATCATGTCAGAAGTATATGTTTCAGATCTTGGCACATACGCATCTCAATACAAGTCAACTTCACGCGATTTTTCAACTGAAGGCACTTTCAGGGTATTCAATAGTTCTGAAAATAAAATCATTTCATCCCAATATCTTCATGATGGGGTCTGGACCACGATATATCAATTAAATTGGGAAACTGGACTATTGAAAGAGAAGAATACTAATTTGGGAGTAGAAGAAACTCACCAATTTTCAAACTGGCAGGATTCTGAAAATGCCATGGTTGCACCGATGATGGATTACACCATTCCACACATCAGCAAGAGCAACAATGCCTATGAAAATGTCTCTTTTGCCGAAGGAGACCTTGGCTTTACCAATTTTTCCGTTACCGAAGGAGCACCCGAACCGGATCCGGAATACGCTCCCTCATCACTGGTCGGAATGATCTTCAGGGGGAGTACCAATGATGACTACCAGTTTATCGACCAGAGCAATGCTATTTTTTACCATCAGGAGAGCAATTTCCAGTCGAGCGAAGTCTCAGGTATAACCTACACATGGAGTCCAAATGGAAATTCAGGAACCTTAACCACAAGTTTGGATGAAACCACAACCCTATCCTTTACCTCAGCCTCCGAAGGGACTTTCCAATGGCAGGAAAATGGAGGATCCAGTAAAAACGGTAGCTTTACCCTAACTGATGCCTCCACCGGCTACGCACCTTCCAGTTTATCCGGTGATTCCATGATCGAAGGAACGACGACCTATGTTTTTAAAGAAAATGGTGTTGTCACGATTCGATCCACAACAGGTTCTCAGGATTCAACCTATGGTTTCGTAAAATCCGGAAATAATGAAATTGTTTTAAGTATCCCAGCTCATGAAAATAGTGTAACAAGTACGCTTTATAAAATGACATTTTCATCGACGGGTGCAGGAACTCTGTCCGAAGGAGGAAGCGGAAGTTTCCAATATTTTATCGATGGCAGCAACCAACCTTCGACCAAGGGATGGATGTGGTTTGATCAATATCCCTGGGTATATTCCCATATTGAAGGAGGATGGCTTTACTTCAACGCCTCCGGTTCGAAGCTGATGGTTTACAGTTCCAAGGATAAAGCCTGGCGGGACATGGTTAAATAGCTTTTGATTAAAAACTTGGGCTAGAAATAGCTTCCCGAAAAACCCTAAGTGTGGAGTGACTATGTAGCTTAATTATTCCATTAGGTACCTTTTAAAAAATAAGGTATAAGAATTGCTTACATTTTCGCATGAAATATTTACTTCTTAGCTGCTTTTTTTTCGCATTTTTCATAGGGTTCTCATCAAACTTGCACGCTTCGACTGCACCAACTTCAATAGTTGGGAAGAAATTCGTTCTCTCCTTTCCTAGTGGTGCCCAAACCTATGTGCGTACGCGAATCTTTACTGACGACAGTAATTTTTGGCAGTTTGAACATGAGAATGGGGATTGGGAACGAGGCATATATCAATGGAATGCAAGCGGAAATACTGCCACATTGAAAGTAGGTCCTTACATTTCCCAAGGAGCTTTTTCAGAAGCTTCCTGCACATTTTCGAGTTCAAATTCAGGAACATTCTCATTATCAAGTTATATTCCGAATGACTCCGGTATAATGGAAATTGATTACGAATTAGCTGGTACCTTTGTAATCAGTGATTACTCTGCCACCGACTTACCTCCCTTTGACACTTATTTCTCCGATGACTTCACTAGTGTTTCTACTTCACAAAGTTATTGGTATGATAACATAGAAACTACCTGGTATGGTTTGCAATTCAGCGTCGGCGATGGAGAACTCGAACTAATTGGAACCGGTACGGATTCCGATGAATTGTGGTTTGATGGCAATACAAAATCCTTAGTCTCGGTGGACAAAGACTGGGAAATCCAAGCGGAGGCCTATGCGAATTATCCGGCAACCGGCTCGGAAACTTGGGATGCCAAGGTCGGCTTTGAAATGGAAGATTCCGGTCTTGATTTCGAATTTTTTATTGGTCCTTCGGGATGGGGTACCCATGCACATTTGAACTTTGAAGATTCTCTCGGTGGAAATGTTCATCTTTCCACAACCTTTGACAGTTTGAAACAAGGCACCTACCGCATTCGTAACGATACAAGTAGTAAAACCTTTTATGCGGAGACCTTGAGTGGAAGTACCTGGAATACGGTGATGAGTGTAAACTGGGAAACAGGTGAGGTTAGTGGAGCGACTTACAGCAACAGCGGAAGTACTTCCCAGCTGAGTAATTGGGTATCGATGGCCTCCAAATATGTTCAGCCGGGTGTGGATTTCATGATTCCATCGGATTCTGGCACGGTCAAGACCTTGTCTGAAAATCAACTTGGATTTGATAGTTTTTCCATTACCTCCACCGACACTTCCAGTGGAGGTGGTTCAGTCACCGCCCCTACATCCTTGGTTGGAAAAGAAGTAGTAGATTCCTTTTACGATTCATCCTATCAAGAACAGCTTACTGACACCTCGCACTTTTTTTCTGACTCGGAATTTTTTGGACGATTAGAGGGTACAAATTCAGGATTAATTGATACTTATGTTCGCAGTTACCAGTGGTCAAGTTCGAGTAACGAAGGAACCGCGGCAATTTCACCCAATGCTACTTGGAAGTTGCTATTTGGTACTGAAACTTCTGGAACGACAAGCTACACAACTACAGGAGGTAGTAGTTCATCGGGTACCTTCACCTTAAATGATTCAAGTTCGATCAATGTACCAAGCTCACTAGTTGGTAAAATCTTGACGGAATCCTTTTACGATCAAAGTTCATCTGAAAACTTCACCCAAACCATGTACTTTCAATCAGACTCCAAACTCTTGGAAATTCAAGAAGGTGGAGTGTCAGGTCTTTATGAAATATATGATCCTTCCTACACATTTTCGGTTACTGGAAATATTGCGACTTTAAAGACTACAATGGGAACCGATACCGCGACCTACACCCTACTTTTTACCTCCGAGACTGGTGGATACAGCGATTATTCAAATTCATACTCTGACATACTCAGTTCGGGATCCTTCACTCTAAGTGATTCAACCGGGGGATATTCTCCGAGTGACCTCGTTAACGATCAGATAATTATCGATGGAGTGACCTATGTTTTCAAAGCAAACAATGTCTGCACCATTCGCTCCAGCACCGGTTCCAGCGATAGCACTTATCGATTAATCAAAACCGGACAAAACACGGCCGTACTTTCGATTCCCGCAGATCATTCTGACGGAGTTCCAACCAAATATAAGCTTACCTTCTCGTCCAGTGCATCCGGAACGGTTTCCGGCGGAGGAACTGGAAATTTTTCCTATTATCCGGAAGGTACGAGTGCACCTTCGACCAAGGGATGGATGTGGTTTGATCAATATCCCTGGGTATATTCCCATATTGAAGGAGGATGGCTTTACTTCAACGCCTCCGGTTCGAAGCTGATGGTTTACAGTTCCAAGGATCAAGCCTGGCGGGAAATGACCAAATAGGATTCAACGATTCGCCTAAATCTCCAGCCTAGGTTTGAGAATGTTCACCACTAAGGTGGTGCGTCGATTGAGGGGATTCGATGTCGAACTTACTCCATGCTCCTTTTTGGTAGGGATATTTCTCGAAAACTTTCTCATTAATTTCAACGCCCAATCCGTGTCCATCAGGTAAGGGTAATTCTCCCTTCACAGGAACTGGAGCTTCCGGAACCAATTCATCCGACAGCGGAAAAGGATACATTACCCGCTCATCCCGATGAGCGTACTGTGGATACTCTAACCACCGGGCTGTTTCCCGTGCAAAACAGGAACCAATCAATCCATCCACGACGGTTTCCAAAGCCGTCCCCCAATTATGAAAAGCAAAGGTTGCATAGTGCCGTTCACAAAGATCAATAATTTTGGAGAGCCCAGAAAGCCCACCGTGTTGGGAAACATCCGCCTGTACAATATCTACACAGTCTCTTCCCAGTAAGGTACGAAAGCCGAGTAAATCTTGTTCATGCTTGCCAGCGGCAATATCGATATAACTGATTGCTTTCAACCGGGCATAACCATCCCTATCCTCTACGGGCAAGGGCTCTTCCAACCAGGTAACTCCATGCATGGCGATAGCTTCTGCAAGCAATTCAACAATGCCAGGCGAATAGGAATCATCCCCCATACTCCACCAGGTATGGGCATCCAGACAAAGTCCCACCTCAGGACCTACCGCTTCCCGCATCAATTCAACGGTCCGAAGATCTTCAGCGGGTCCGAGTCCCGGTCGAAACTTGTAGGCTTCAAACCCAAGTTCACACACAGCCGCCGCTTCCTCCGCATATTTCTCAGGAGACTGATACATCCCCGCACTCCCATAGCAGGCAAGAGTCTCCTGTTTTCGCCCACCAAAAAAATCCGTTACTGAACATTGATTGGCCTTGCCCCAAAGATCAAACAGGGCCACTTCCACTGCACCAGCCGCTGACCAGATAGAATCCCCGAGTTCATCGACCTGATCCTCCACAAAATGGGAAGGGTCCATTATTTTCTGGCCTGTAAGTTGGGGAACTATTTCTTTTTCAATCTTCTGAACAACATCCATTGAGGCAGGACCGGGTGCATATCCGGTCATGCCATCGTCAGTCTCGATCCGAACAACCATCGCATCCCGTTTGTAAATGGTACGCCGCCCTCCCTGAAAAGGATAGATCGTGGGCTCAGGTAGAGGACAACTGAGGAGATGTGGCTCAATAGATTTAATGATCATGTAAGAAAAGACTTCCACTTTCGCCGTACATCGGGCTCACCGGTTCTGTGACCTCTAATGGTCCAGGTGGGTACCCTCGCAACGCCTTTAGTCTTCCGATTTACGGCCTGACTGCAAACGCCTGTCGATAGATTCCCCTAATGAGTGGAGTAAGGAAAAGAACCAATGAAACTTCTCGAACGATGCAGAAGTCTTAAGCTTCCAAAATATGCAAGGAAAACTAGATGGTCAAGCGATTGCAAAGTAATTTTGAGAATCAACAATCGTATGCCTAATAATGGCGAGCTTTCCTGAGAAGAGAATATCATATTCATGTCTTCCTTTGGAATTCAGGTTTTTATTAATAAAACTCTGGTTCTAAATTTTAAAGTATCACTTGCTGGAATGGAAAGAATGATGACGGAACAACCCTCGAATTTTTTCAGAAAATGATCCTTCGATCGTCCTTGCAAGACCTTCCCGAGCAGAGTCGGGAGGAAAAGCAACCGCAACGGAAGCCAAAAAGCCAAGGTATCCATTTGGTTCCTTTACGGCAGGATGTAATTAGAACGAGCCAAATCTTAAAGTCTTGCATGAAAGCATTTCCCTTGATTGCATAACAAATTGATTTTTTGCCCATCTTGAAAGATTCAGCCTCCTACATTCTCAGTGTTTCAATACTCATCCTGAGTGGATGTGGAGAAGATTCATTGCCTGAAGAAAAACCGTCCGGGATAGAGGCGAATGATTCGCAAATTACATCTATGGAAGCCCAGGTTTCCCAAGAAGATCCTATCATTGAATTGGATTTCCCCAAGGTGCGTGTCGAGGAACTTGATCATTCCCAAGAATTTTTCAAGGAACAACATACCACCAGTTTTAGTTATGTTCCCCGGAAGAATTGGACTAGTTTTACAGCCTCTAAAAATGGTCTTTTGACCAAAGTGCTCCTGTACGGCAAAGCCAACCTTTTGGATTCTCCTCATTATGGGCTATCCATGAGCGGATTTGTCAGGGCTGGCAACCCGGATGTTGGCCCAAAGTTTGGAAGCTGGTTACTGACAAGGGAGGATATCGTCATTCAACTGGCCAATCAAGGTCTCGGGGATAAAGAAGCTGGATGGCTAACTATTCGAATGCGGGGTAAAATTCCACAAAAAGCGGGAACTCGGTATTTCCTTGTTTGTGATAAAATTACTGAAAACAAAGCTTGGTTTGGAGAATTTGCATTCGCAGAGGCGAATCCTTACAAACTAGGTAGTCATTGGCTGAATAAAGAACATGATCTTGTGATGCGCACCTATGTAGGAAAAACAGACGAACAAATTAAAGCGTTGCAGGTTGCAACTCCAGAAGAACAGGTAGCTGCAATCAATGAATTTTTGCCCAGCCCTGTATCACAAAATCCCAATAGATCCATACTTGAACCTTCTCGAAGCTATCAGCAATCTCCTCCTGCCACCATGCCGGCAGAGACCATTCCTCCCCTCATCATTGAAAAGATCGATTCGAATATTACTTCCTCGGATGGTAATGAGAGTAAACGAATCAAGAAAAAAAGCCTCTTTGATCGACTGTTCAAAAAAGATAAAAACAAATAAATTGAATCTTCCTTTAAATGGTACCAGGGGGCGGACTTGAACCGCCGACCTTCGGGTTATGAGTCCGACGCTCTAACCGCCTGAGCTACCCTGGCACAACGAGAATTTATTATGTAAAGTAGTCATTTTTCGTCAATGATAAGAATCTTTCTCATCATTGTCTTTGATCTTTTCAGGAAGAATCTTAAAAATAGATCTACAATACCTGGAATTTATGTGAATATAACTGAAGCAACCGTATTAATTATTGATGATGATGCCGAGATCCGCTACTCACTCGACCGGGTATTGGTGAGTCAAGGGCTTCAAGTCATTTCTGCTGACTCCGGGGAGAAAGGTATCGAAACAGCCAAGTCAGAAAAACCTACCTTGATTTTCCTTGATAACCGAATGGGAGGCATGTCAGGTATTGAAACTCTGCAACACTTGAGAACTACAGCCCCTCAGTCGTTGGTTATCCTAATGACAGCCTATGGCACAACACAAACCGCTATCGAAGCGATGAAACACGGGGCTTTTGACTATGTGCTCAAACCATTCGACCTAGCCAAACTAAAAGAGTTGGTTAGTAAGGCCCTCAAAGCCAGCAATGATTCTCTCAATAGCGAAGATGCCTACGAACACCTTCTCAATTCAGCCGATTACGCTGAGGGTATTGTGGGCAGTGGTGAGAAAATGCAACATGTCCTCAAGCAAGTCGGACAAGTTGCCGCTTCTGAAGCAACCGTAATGATCACCGGTGAGAGCGGAACCGGAAAAGAACTGGTTGCAAGATGTGTTCACCGGCATAGTCATCGCTCGGATGGTCCCTTTCATGCGGTTAATTGTGCTGCCATTCCGGAAAACCTTATTGAAAGTGAGCTTTTCGGACATGAAAAAGGATCCTTTACCGGTGCGACCGAAGCGAAGGCTGGGCAATTTGAGCTTTGCCATGGAGGTACTCTTTTTCTCGATGAAATTGGTGACATGCAACTCCCCACTCAAACCAAGATTCTCCGGGCGATTCAGGAGGGTGAAATCCAAAGAGTTGGGGCGACCAAGATTAAAAAAGTGGATGTCAGGTTACTTGCGGCCACTCATAAGAATCTTGAATCCATGGTGCAGGAGAAAACATTCCGGGAAGATTTGTACTATCGTCTCAATGTGGTTCGGATCAAAACCCCCGCCCTCCGCGAAAGAATGGAAGATCTTCCCGAACTGGTTGATTTCATGTTGCAACGCCTAAATAAGGAACAAGGGACCGGGACTGCGGAAATTTCCAAGGAAGCCATGGACTTGTTGGGTCATTATCCATGGCCGGGTAATGTGCGTGAATTGGAAAATGTTCTTCACTCCGCATCTGTAATTTCCAAAGGGAAAAGAATCCTCAGTAAAGATTTGCCCACAACTCTCATTTCTGAAATTGAAAATCATACTTCACCCCGTGATCAGGGTAATGATCAGGTGAAAAATGAAATTGGCCTTGGCGAACTTTCAGGGGCAATGGATGTTCCCAAAGAAAGATCAGACACAGCCTCGTTTAATCAGACCCAGGAAAACAGGATTAATTTTGGTGAAACGAATTCACAGGAAGATCAAGTTATGCCGATGTCGAATGCTCCCAGTTCAATCAGCATCGAGGAAAGTTTTGATATTGCCTATGCCCATGCTAGGCAAAACACGGACCGTAACTTGATCGAAACAGTGGAGAAAGAAATTATACAAAGAGCCCTAAAAGAGTGTGGAGGAAATCAAGTAAAGGCGTCAGCCCTTCTTGGGATTACCCGGGCAACCCTGCGTAAGCGAATTGATGTTTTTGAAATTCGCTACTAAACTAGTGACATCTTTGAGTATACCTTGCCTCTAATCAGGATTTTTTACATCTAGAAAATAGCCTCGACTACACTTTTTTTATGCACCCACAAAGAATTGTCATTACCGGAGTTGGACTCACTTGTCCGCTGGGGAATGATCTACCCACTTTCCGCCAAGCACTCCTCGAGGGAAAAAGCGGGGTGGTTCAATTTTCCGTCCGAAATATGGGAGAACAGGCGGCTGGCGTTTGTGATTTTGAAAGGACGAAGTATCAAAACCGAAAGGAAGTAAGGGTGGGAACCCGAGCAGGAGGAATCGGCATCTTTTGTGCCCATGAGGCTTTGCAAAATGCGGGTCTTTCCCTGAAAGAACTAAATCCATCACGGGTTGGCGTCTACATGGGGATTACCGAGCATGGCAATGTGGAAACGGAAACGGAAGTTTGTCAGTTGGTCGACCATTATGATGAGGATGTAAAATATTGGACCCACCACCACAACCCAAGAACGGTAGCCAATAACCCAGCAGGCGAAATAACCGTAAATCTTGGGTTGACGGGACCTCACTACACCATTGGTGCCGCCTGCGCCGCAGGTAATGCGGGAATTATTCAGGGCGTGCAAATGTTGCGGCTTGGTGAATGCGATCATGCCCTTGCGGGTGGGGTCAGTGAAAGTATCCGGGCTTTTGGAATTTTTGCCGGCTTCAAGAGCCAGGGAGCCTTGGCGTCTCATCTTGATCCAACCAAAGCGAGTCGCCCATTCGACCAAGACCGAAATGGTATTGTCGTCAGTGAAGGCGGTTGCATTTATGTCATGGAAAGACTGGAAGATGCCATGGCCAGAGATGCTAACATCATAGCGGAAATCGTCGGATACAGAATCAATTCTGATGGGACGGATTATGTCCTTCCCAACCCAGAGAGGCAGGAAGAATGTATTCGACAGGCTCTCGACAATGCCCATTTGAACCCCGAAGATGTGGACCTGCTGAGCACGCATGCGACTTCCACCCCACAGGGAGATGAGCAGGAATGCAAAGCGGTAAGAAACGTATTTGGAGATGGCTCATCGACCTTGGTAAACAATACCAAAAGCTTCATCGGGCATTCCATGGGAGCGGCTGGAGCCATTGAACTGGCGGGCAATCTTCCGTCTTTCCAAGATGGTATTGCCCACGCAACAATTAACCTGGATAACCTGGATCCATCCTGTCATTTACCTGGTTTGGTAGTCAATCAACCCAAAGAAAAGGATGGGGGAGTCAATATCATCTTGAACAATTCTTTTGGCATGCTCGGAATCAATTCAGTTCTGCTCTTGAAAAAATACACGGGGTAAGATAGTAATTTCATTTTTCGATATGACTAAGGATAAAATAAAACAGATTGTACTTGATATTATAGCTGAAATTGCCCCGGATGAAGACTTATCCGAAGTCAAACCTGAGATTAGGTTACGCGAACAGCTTGATCTTGATTCGATGGATTTTCTCGACATTGTCATGGAATTAAGAAAGCAACACGGCATTGATGTGCCCGAGGCAGAATACCGAGAGCTTGAATCTTTGGACAGCTGTGCCAGTTATCTCCTGCCGAAATTCGAAGCCTCTGCTGCTGCGTAATTTTATCCATTCCTCCAACCGGAGAAGTTTTTATTTTCTCCTAACCTTATATGGAAAGTAACCGCTACGATGTAGTCGTTGTTGGGGCCGGTCTTTCTGGGCTGTCTGCAGCTGTCAGGCTCGGAATGTTTGGGAAAAAAGTTCTGGTTTTGGAAAAACATTATGTAGTCGGTGGACTGAACAGTTTTTACGCCAAAGGGGGCAAGAAATTCGATGTTGGTCTGCATGCACTAACCAATTACCCGTCCGAAAACTCAGGAAAAAACTCCCCGCTCCTAAAATTATGCCGACAATTGAGATTACCTCTCGAATCCCTGCAACTGAAAGAACAGAGCTTTTCAAGAATCTGCTTTCCCGAAAAAGAGCTTCAATTCTGCAATCATTTCCCCAACTTTCTTGAAGATATCGACCATAAATTTCCCGCAAGCACGGATAAATTTACCCGTTTGTTGCAAAAAATGAATGAGTTTCCTGCTTATTCCGTAGACGCACCGGAACTTTCCACGAGGGAGATATTAAAAGATTCGGGCATTGAACCGCTGCTTGCAGAAATGCTCCTCTGCCCCACCTGTTATTACGGGTCAGCCCGTAATGATGATATCGATTTTCCCACTTTTATCATGTTATTTGATGCAATCTTCAAGCAGGGACTTGCAAGACCGGAGCAGGGAATTCGAGCAATCCTTGATCCCCTCTGCCAAAAGTTAAAGGAACTTGGAGTCGAGAGACGAATGAACTCCGGAGTGGTTAAATTTCAAGTATGCGATGAAAAGATCACAAACATTGAACTTGAATCAGGAGAGAATGTGGTCGCCGAACAAATTATTTCAACCTGTGGAGTTATTGAAACCGAATCGTTGTTATCATCCAACCCAGTTGTAGGCAACCAAGCCAAAGTTGGTGAATTTACCATCCTTGAATCGATCTCTGTCATCCAGGGTAAACCTGTGGAATTGAACTGGGAAGAGACGGTCATCTTTTTTAATGACTCTGAAAAATTCGAGTACAATCCACCCAAAAATCCGGTGGATTTGCGCTCGGGGGTGATCTGCATTCCGGAAAATTATAAGTCTGTAAATAATCCACCTGATTTTAAACTTCGTATCACACATCCCGCCAACTTTGCCTTTTGGAGTTCATTATCAAAGGATGAATATAAGAAAGAAAAAGCAAAATATGAGCATCGCATTTTTCAAAATGGACTTCAATACCTCAAGGGTGGTGTTGCCAGTAAAGAAGAAATTGCCCAAAAAGTTGTATTGCGAGATACCTTTACGCCCAAAACCATCAAACATTTCACCAGTCACAAAAATGGTACTCTTTATGGTTCGCCAACAAAAGCAAGAGATGGTTCCACAAGATATAAAAACTTATTTCTTGCCGGAACCGATCAGGGTTATATTGGAATCGTCGGTGCCATGCTTGGAGGCATTGCGGTGGCCAATAATCAAATTCTCAGACCTGCTTAGCAAATTTCAGAGATTAGTCTTTCCTGAATTTCAGCCATTACCAAGTAGGCAAAGTAGCCAATACGAACAGTCGATTTCTCTTCCTTTAGATCGACTTCGCCTTGTTCTAGTTGTTCATCTGTAACCCCTCTGAGTGCATCTTCACGCAAGGTAAGCCTGATTTCTGTTAAACTCCGGAGTAATTCATCCACTTCTTTCTCCTGCACTTCGACATAGCCGTGCTTAAACTTGGGATTTCGGAGCAGACGGGCCAAAACCTTACGATCATGTAAAAACTCTTCTTTCAACCCACTTTCCCAGGATTCCACGAGGTCCTCATCCATCGGATTTGGGCAGGCGTAAGCGATACCTCCTAATTTGGATGCACGGGCGAAAGTTTTCTCTACCTGGGGCAATATCGCCTGCAGGATCCGGGAATCCACCTTGATCTGAAATTCAATCATCCTTTTCCAGTACCGCCTGCAGTCGCCACTTTTGCAGTTGAAAGACATAGCTCTCGGCTTGTTCGCGTTCACCTGTCCAAAGAATGGATTTTCCCAATTCATGAACTTCCTTCATGTGTTGAATTGCTTTCTGCTCTCCAAAGCCAAAAACCTTGCGAAAGACCAGGACTACATAATTCATCAAATTAACGGGGTCATTTAATACGATCACCTTCCAAAGTTGAGTCAGTTCAGTCTCAACCTCAGTTTGTTCTTTGATTTCAGGGGTCGCATGAGGAGGCATCTTCTTTGTTTACACGAAGTATTCAAATTCCTCCATATTAAAAAGTAGGCTCAAATATTAATCGTTCGAAGCTTGCCTGATTGCCGAATTACCAATTTTTTAGATTCATGCTAAAAATTCCAACATTTATTATCGGCGGACTCTTGATCCTCACAGGTTTGGCTGGTTATCTATTTCAAGATCTTGGTCTGTCCTTAAAATTGACAGGTCCAATCCCCGATGATGCGGAGTTCACTCTCTCCGATGGGAATGATTCAGTGATTCTTGACTTAGGATTTCCATCGAGCAAGTCAGCTGGAGAATATGCTTTCTGGATGGTACACCGCTTGAATCAGAATCACGCTAAAGACCGATCACAGGCCAATTATGCTGTAGAGCAAGGATCGAATGCATACCAAACACAATCATTTTGGCATGCTTCCTCCAAGGGAGATACACAGGAAGCACTGGTTCTCCATGCGGAGACCGGGGAACTTGGTAATTTGGCTGAAACCGATGCCGATCGATCCACGGTTCGTCTGGTATATAAAAATTTCACTGGCAACTCCTTGCCCGTTACGCTTACTTCAACCAATTGGACCAATATCGAGTCCAAGACTACATTAAAACCCGGCGACTCTCTGCAATTTTACAAGAGCTGGACCGCCTTCATCCCCGGAATTCTGGGAATCATACTTATTGTTCTTGCCCAAGGTGCCGAAATGGCACCCAAAGCCAGAAAACATATTATGCATGGAGCCGTAACCGTGGGCCTCATCGGTTTTATTGCCGTGGCCAAAATGCTACCCAAGGCCGTCTCTGAGATGAACTGGTTGAAGGGAGAAACCTACGGAATCATTCAGGCCTCATCCTTAAAAGCTACGACCATGTTGGCCTCGGCTGGTTTGTTACTGGTTTTTGTTATTCTTTGTGTAGTTTCATTTATTAGCGCCCGGAAGGAAATGGCCGCTCAGGCCAAGGCGGAGGCCGAGAAAAAGAAAAAAGTCCTCGATAAAGTAAAAGCCAAGAACGAAGACGCGGATGACAAAAAAGAAAAATCTTCGGAGGATAAAAAGAAAGAAGACAATAAGACATCCGGCGAAGATGCCAAAGATTCCAAATCGAAGGAATCTGATAAACAGGGAGAAAATGATACGAATTCTTCAACCAAGGAAGAAATCAAGGAGAGTAAAAAATCGGACGACAGTTCCAAGAGTTCAGTAGCACCTGAGCCTCAACCAAAGAAAGAACCCCCCCAAACCTCAAGCGGATGCTCCTGAAACAATGAAAGAAGATAAGTCATCGGCTGAGAAAAAATCTCCTGAATCACCGAAGTCTACAGCTGACATTGAAGAGAATAAGCCCAAAGAGCCAAGCAAGGAGGTTGCTCCTCCATCAGATCCTCATCCCAAGGACCAAGCAGATTCAAAGAAGGATAAAGAAGAAGGTAAACCTGAGTCCAAAAAATCAGGTGGGGAAGAAAAGCAGGAATAATTTGCTTTTTCTTTCAAACTGAAAAACTCACTCTGTAAGAGTGGCACACCCGGAGAGAGTCGAACTCCCAACCTCCTGATCCGTAGTCAGGCGCTCTATCCAATTGAGCTACGGGTGCATCAAATTTAACAATAAATAATGACTTTTTTCTCGCAAGCACAATCAAAATGAAGATTAGGTTGTCTAGACCTTTCGAAAAACTAAAGATGCGTTATGCCCGCCGAAGCCTGAATTATTACTCATCGCTACCTGTACTTCTGCTTCCCGTGATTCATTGGGAACATAATCGAGATCACAATCAGGGTCAGGTTCTTCGTAATTAATGGTGGGCGGTATGGCTCTGGTTTCAATCGCCTTACAAACGGCAGCCGCTTCAATCGCCCCAGCAGCCCCAAGAAGATGTCCAGTCATGGATTTTGTCGAACTTACCATCAATCCATTTTTAGCATAATGCCCGAATACATTTTTCAGGGCCATGGTCTCAGATTTATCGTTATATGGAGTTGATGTCCCATGGGCATTGACATAATTGACGGAGTTTTTATCAATCTTGGCCTGCCCTATCGCTAAATTCATGCATTGCGTAAGGGCTTTACTCTCCCCGTCCGGGGTGGTCACATGGTATGCGTCACATGAAGCCGAGTAGCCAATAATTTCAGCGTAGATTTTGGCTCCACGTTTTTTTGCACTTTGCAAAGTTTCCAGTATTAGCACTCCGGCGCCTTCTCCCATTACAAATCCATCCCGGTTACGATCGAAAGGTCTCGATGCACGGCTGGGGTTGTCGTTGTATTTGGTACTCATCGCTTTCATCGAAGAAAAGCCGGCAAATCCAATTCGGGTAACCGCCGCCTCACTACCGCCTGCAAAAATCATATCGGCCACACCACGACGGATCATTTCAAACGCTTCCCCAATCGCATGGGAACCGGACGCACAGGCACTAACCGGGGAATAATTAGGACCATTTGCCCCAAGATCTATTGCGATGATCCCTCCGGCAATATTGGCAATCAGCGAGGGAATCATGAAGGGGGACACACGACGGGGTCCCCGCTGGATAAGGGTGGTCATCTGTTTTTCGATTGTCTCCATTCCGCCTATTCCTGAGCCTACGATTACACCGGTTCGATCTGGGACTAAATCATCCCTGGATAAACCCGCATCATTGAGAGCGTGAGAAGTGGCAGCCAGGGCAAGCTGGGCGTAGCGATCATTCCGCCTAGCTTCCTTTGGATCCATGTAATCCTCAGGATTGAAATCATTAATTTCGGATGCAACCTTACTGGCAATATCCGTGGAATCAAAGCGGGCGACAGCTGTGATGCCGGATTTTCCGGATAAAAGTCCATCCCAATAATTTTCAACTCCGGTTCCAACCGAAGTGAGCACTCCCATTCCCGTTACGACAACTTGATTCATATCAACTTGAAATTATTATCAGTGAGCGACTATCCCATCCACTCCCCGAATTAAAATGATCTAAGAAGAAAGGTTTGCCTCGACGTATTTGATCACAGAACCAACTGTTTGAAGCTTTTCCGCTTCTTCTTCGGGAATTTCAGTGTCAAACTCTTCTTCTAGTGCCATAACTAATTCAACTTGGTCAAGGGAGTCCGCACCTAAATCGTCGATGAAACTTGCTTCAGGAGTAACCTGCTCTTCACTAACATTGAGTTGACTAACAATAATTTTCTTTACGCGATCTGCGTTGTTTTCAGACATAGTATATAATATAGGTTAATTGATTATTTCTTCATGCTCACATGACCATACCTCCGTCAACCGTAAAAACTTGCCCGGTGACATAGGATGCTTTTTCAGAACATAAAAAAGAGGTCATTTCGGCAATGTCTTCGACTTTGCCAAATCGTTTAAGAGGGATGGTTCCAAGTGCCACTTCTTTCACTCGGTCGTCCAGACCGGAAGTCATATCGGTTTCGATGAATCCAGGAGCGATTGCATTGACCGTGACGGAACGGGCTGAAAATTCGCGAGCAAGACTTTTAGTAAGCCCGATCATCCCGGCTTTGGCTGCGGCGTAGTTCGCCTGACCCGCATTTCCGGTAAGACCAACCACGGATGATACATTTACAATCCGACCCCATCGTTTACGGGTCATGGGACGACCTAGCGCTTTGATCCAATGAAAACAGCTTGTTAGGTTGGTGGTTAGCACGGCATTCCAATCCTCCTCCTCCATACGGAAAAGTAAGTTATCGCGGGTGATCCCCGCGTTGTTGACAAGTATATCAATACAATTCTTCTCTTCTAAAAGTTTTTCACAGGCATTTCTAATTTCCTCTCCTGAGGAAACATCGATGGGCAAGGCATGAGCCACTCCTCCATTCAAACGAATCTGTTCCGCAGCCGCGCAACAGGATGATTCCGTCTTACTAACACAAAAAACTTCAATTCCATCATGAGCCAAAGACTCGGCAATACTTCTTCCGATTCCTCTGCCTGCCCCCGTTACAACTGCTGTTTTTTGGTTATCTAAATCTTTACTCATTAAATATTTTAATAATGTATAAAGCTTTTTTAAGAGCTCTTCAATTGACAAATGCTAGATTCGTAGATGTAAAGCAACACACAAGTTTTTATGACAATTCATGACACATCCCAAAACTCCCCTCTTGAAAGGCCAAAACTACAAAAATTTTTGGCCGATGCGGGGTTGTGCTCGCGACGAATGGGGGAGAAATGGATTCAGGAGGAACGGGTAAGAATCAATGGAAAAGTTGCCCGGCTGGGGGAAAGGGTTTCCCCCATGGAGGATGTGGTGAAGGTAAATGGAAAAGTCGTTCGTGCCCAATTGCCCAGGTTAGTGACTATTGCTATTAATAAACCAAAGGGCTACACTTGTTCAAATCATGATGAATTTGCGGACAGATTAATCTTCGAACTTCTCCCAGACAGGCTACTGCAAACCCGTCTATTTTGTGCCGGACGTCTGGATGTCGAAAGTGAAGGACTTGTCATCGTAACCAACGACGGAAGTCTGGCCCACAAACTCACGCACCCCTCTCAGGAAGTAAGGAAAAGATATCAGGTTGAATTAAAGCAACCACTCACTGGAAAAGACCTTCCATTGATGGTGAAAGGCATTGAAGATGAGGGTGAATTTTTACGAATTAACGAGATTAAAGCCAATGGAAAATCACCCATTGGAGAAACCCGACTCAATGTCATTTTGAATCACGGGAAAAAAAGGGAGATTCGCCGTGTTTTTGGACATTTTCGATATCAGATAAGGAAGCTAAGAAGAGTCTCAATCGGAGGAATGCATCTTACCAGAATTCCCCTTGGTAGTTTCCGGGAATTGAATGAAAAAGAAATTGGTTTGCTCTTTCCACGGTAAATTTTCTAAATTGCCAGAATGGGAAATATTACATTTAAAAATTTGGCCTTAATTTTAATTATTATTGCTTTCAACTCCCCTGGCGGTCAGGCGGAAGAAAAAAGTGGCGGCTTTAGTCTTGAAGATGCCTTTGCTCAACCTGAACAAATGCAGTCGGAACCAAGTTCCGAACAATCTGAAGTGGAACCGATCGTAGTAGGCAGAAAAAAATGGAACGAAAAACCTGTTTCCGTTCCAACCGTGGAACCTGATGTTCTGCCATCCTCTGAGGACGCCAAGACTATCGTCATCCAGGAATTGGACCCTCTAGAAACTCAGCAAAATCAGACGAATGGTGTAAATATGAAAATTACCCCTCCGGTAATTCCTCCAGCGGTCAATCTGCACCGCAACTTTGAGGGCACGCTTGTTCTCAAACCCAGATCCCTAGGCTTTGAAAAGTATTTTCCTTTTCAATTGGAGAACACCAGAGGGCACCGTCTTGCCTTTGTCGACATGGAAAATCTCAAGGTTACTGATCCCCTTGACTACAAAAACAAACGCGTAAACATCTTGGGCAAGCTTGAACCTATCGGGGAGGGGAAAAAAGATCTCGTCATTCGTGCTCGGCAATTGCGGAGCATTGACTGATTTTTTTGATTCTCAGGGCAGATGGAACTTATTGACGGCAATGCTGTAGCCAGCGAATTGCTTGAAGAACTCTCGAAAAAGGTAGCATCTTTTCAAAACCATAAGCCTTGCGTCGCATTTGTGCGGGTGGGAGAAGATGCGGCCTCCGTTTCCTACGTTCGTAAAAAAGAAAAGACTGCCTCAAAAGTGGGGATAGAAAGTCGATTGCTGATCTTTCCGGAAACTATAACCGAAGACCAGTTACTCAAAGAAATATCTTATTTGAACCAAGACTCCGATGTCCACGGTATTTTGGTGCAGGCCCCCCTTCCCCCCCACATGGATGACCATAAAATTTTCAACCATGTATTACCAGAGAAGGATGTGGATGGCTTTAATGCTACTAACCTTGGTCTTCTATGCCAAGAGAATCAAGATGCTTTTGCCTCCTGCACCCCGGCCGGGATCCTTGAACTTTTAAAAAGAACCGAGGTGGATATCACCGGCAAGCATGTGGTTGTGCTGGGCAGGAGTCTGATCGTCGGTAAACCCGTGGGTCTACTCCTTTTACAAAAAGGTCAGCCGGGTAATGCCACCGTTACTTACTGCCACTCGCGGACACCTGATCTTGCCAATCATACCCGACAAGCTGACATCCTGATTGCTGCAATTGGCAGACCACTCTTCGTCGGCAGAAGTATGGTCAAGCAGGGAGCGATTGTCCTTGATGTGGGGATCAACCGGATTCCCGACAATACACGCAAATCCGGCTTTCGCCTGGTTGGAGATGTTAATTTCGAAGAGGTTGCTCCCCTGACCTCTTTTATTACACCTGTCCCTGGAGGGGTTGGGCCGATGACGGTTGCCATGCTTATGAGAAACACGGTCAAAGCCTACGAAAAATCACTTCAAGCTGGTATGACTCCATGAAATCGGATTCATTCGACTCCCCCAAAGAACTGGATGGCCCTGAGCTCATCCCGATATGGAAAAGAACCTTGGCATTTGCCATGGATATGATTCTTTTGATCGTCCTGCTTCAGTCTATTGTACAAATATTACCTAGTGCATATCCGCAGCATGTAAAAATAGAATTCAATCAATTGATTATCGATGCCAGCCTCCTCTCCCAAGATGAGCAATCTGACCTGCGGCGGACCACCGACTTTTTAGAAAATGCGAACCTTTCGGAAGAGACCTACGAAATGCTGATGACCATGATCTTTTTTGCCTGTCTTGTCCCCCCCACTTATTTTTTTATCAGTGAACTTTTTTTTAACGGACAAACTCTTGGGAAAGCAACTTTGCGTTTGCGTACCGCCCCCGTCAGAAATGACATTCCCCTCTCCCCGCTTCGTCTATTTGCCAGGGCAGTCTTGAAAGGAATAAGTGCATTAAGTCTGATATCCCCTTTTTTCATCCCCGGACTGATTAATTTTGTTTTTTGTTTTTTTAACCGGAATAGAAGATGCCTCCATGACTTGGCAGGGTCTTCCATCACCATTTCATCACGGAAAAATTTAGTCAAAAAAAATGAATCTTGAAATTGCGTTTGTGGGGGCTGGAAAAATGGTTTCTGCGATTGTGCAGGGTCTTTTGCGAACCCAGACTTTTAGGCCCTCCCAAATTGGATGTTGCTCGGCCAAAGATGGAACCTCCGAAAAACTTTCTTTGGCAACTGACATCATTCGGTTCGATGATCTGGATGCGATGCTTGCAGAAAACCCGCAAACCTTGGTTCTTGGATGCAAGCCCCAACAACTGGCGGAACTTCCCCAAAGCATTGCTGAAAAGACAGCAAACTGCCTTGTTCTTTCGATCATGGCAGGTGTCACCATATCACGGCTTCACCAATCTTTCCCCGAAGCTAAAAATGTGGTTCGTTCAATGCCCAATACGCCCGGTCAGATAGGGGCAGGAGCGACTGGTTATTTTTTCATGAAGATCCCCGAAGAATCGGAAATGAAAATTATCCGTAATATTTTGTCTGCCCTGGGTAAGATTTATCCAATGGAGCAAGAAAGTGATCTCGACCGCGTGACCGCAATCAGTGGCAGTGGTCCCGCTTATGTCTTTGAATTCACCTGTGCCTTGGAAGAAGCGGCCAAAAGGATTGGTTTAGATTCCGGGATAGCTAGGGAACTTGCCTTGCAAACTGTTTTTGGTTCAGCAAAATTAATGGAGACTTCTGTTTTATCTCCCGCAGAACTCAGGGAACAGGTTACTTCGCCAAATGGAACAACCCAAGCGGCCCTAGAGAGTTTTTCGTCTGACCAGTTGCGAGAAATTGTCAACAGAGCAGCCGTTGCGGCTTGTAAACGGTCAATCGAACTTTCCAATGCATGATTTAGGCGTGGGCACAACCATTGTGACCGGAGGTGCCGGTCTCATTGGGAGTGCCATGATCTGGGGAATCAATAATCGTAACTTGAATAATGTCATATCTGTTGACGATTATGAAACTGGTAGCCTGAAGGAAAGAAACCTCGCCCCCCTTGATATTCAAGGACAGATCCCGACTGAGGACTTTAGAAATCTTTTTCGTGAACAAAGTCCCAAATTAAATGATGTAAAAACGGTTATTCATTTGGGAGCCTGTTCCAGCACTACCGAAACTAACGAAGAATATCTAAACGACAACAATGTACTCTACACCAAAGAATTGTGCGAATGGGCACTTAAAAACGAGGTCCGTTTTATCTACGCTTCCTCAGCCGCAACCTACGGGGATGGTGATATGGGCATGGATGATGAGGAGACAGAAATTGAAAGATATCAACCCTTGAACCTGTATGGTTGGTCCAAGCAAAAATTTGACATCTATGCCCAAAAACAAGGCTACCTAGACTCAATCGTTGGGCTTAAATATTTCAATGTATACGGTCCGAATGAGGAACATAAGGGCAACATGCGATCTGTAGTCAGCAAAGCATACAAGCAGATTAAAGAGACCGGAGAAATGACTCTCTTTAAGAGTCACCATCCCGACTTTAAAGACGGACAACAGATGCGTGACTTCCTTTATGTAAAGGATGCTGTTTGCATGACCCTGTGGCTCACGGAAAACAACAAAGCCAAGGGGCTCTTCAATCTGGGAAGCGGCAAAGCACGATCATGGATCGACCTGGCCCATGCTATTTTCTCTGCCCTTCAAATGGAACCCATTGTTCGGTTCATCGAGATGCCCGATATTCTCAAGGAGAAGTATCAGTATTTTACCGAAGCCAAAGTCAAAAAACTCGAAACCAGTGGATACCCGATTCTTCTTTTTGAATTGGAGGATGCTGTAAAGGACTATGTCGTAAACTACCTGGTTCCAGATCGAAGACTTGGTCAATTCTGAATACCAAGTTCAATTCAAACTAAAAGCTTTCTAAGAATAAGGAATATTCCCTTTTTTTGCCCCCGCTCAACAGGTAAGGCATGTCTAGGGAAGAAATAAGAAAATTATTTTCCTCGATAAAATTAAATAGGTAATAGGTGGCCTTCTCAGGTACAATCCCAGTTACCTGATTTTCCTCTACTTTAGCTGGCAAGATATACTATTCTTCCGACTTTTGCCCCACATTTAAAGAATACTCAATCTGCCCATGAACCACCTGGGCTCCTCTTGTTTTAAACTTGGCCCAAACTTCTTTCACCCATTTGATCCTTACTGATCGGAACGGTTACCTTTTGTTTATGAGGAAGGGTTTAATTTGAAATGCGGAATTAGAAACGGAAACGAAGCTTTCATCCGGAATAATTCTCCTAACAATTTGTTGCGTAATTCCTCTGGTTTCTCGGGAATTTAAAAGCCAAATTATTCGACTCCTCAATGTCCTAATGCTCAGGACTCTTTGGAAAATTCCAGTAGAGTTGATGTGTGGGCCGGGCCTGACAACAGGGGATATGACAGATTCTGCACCATGAAAGCGGGTCATATTAAGGATTTCGACACCACATTTATCCACAACCAAAAATATATTGAGATCAAAGGAGATCGCGATGATGTCTATTGTGATAAAGTTTTGATCCTTGTCACAAATACTAAGTAAAACCAAAATTTTGCCACCTCGCGATTTATTAGCCCGCAACACAGCAAGATCCGCCCGATAGCTTATCGAAAACTTTTCGGGAAGCCGGACTCAATGGCACCCAACCCACCTACTTGGCAAGCGGTGAAAATATAGTATTTGAATTCTTAGGGGTTCATTCTAATTACCCAAGACAACCACACCAGACGAGAAGAAGACTAATGTGATAATCAAAGAAAATGGCGTGGCTGAAGGATTTAATATTAGTATTACCGGGATGAGAGGACCGATGAGTAATTTGTTGGAACTATCCTCTCCCAAGGAAGAAAAAAATCCAAACCCAGAAAAGGATTTCTAAAAAAATTATCCGATTGTGAAAACCAAAATCAGCTTTAGAGACAATCATAGTCAGAAACTTTCTTAGCCAAGATTGAAATCGCAGTTGGCGAATCAATCATTTTCAAGTACGAATCAAGCTATGAATGAAGTTACCATCAAAGGAGAGATTAAATTTGTGGACGAAGTCCGTGAATATGGAAACAACGGATTCCGCAAACATCAAGTGGTCGTGGAAACAGGAGATGGCAAATGGGACAATCCAGTTCCTGTTGAGTTCACCAAAGACACCATTGAAAAAAGCAAAAGTTTACAAGTTGGCGACAAAGTGTCCATCGATGCCCGTGTAAATGGAAGAGAATGGACCGGAAGGGACGGCGTGATCAAATGGTTCACCTCGATCAACGGATACAAGATTCAAAAAGAAGGTGGACAAGATAATATTCAGGGCGAACCAGACAGTTCCTCCTTCGATACTTATGACGAGTACGACGACGGAATTGAAGAGGAAGTTTTTTAATGACCCAATGAAAATGATGGGTTATTATCCCTTTTCAGAGATTACCACAGCGACTTGCTGAGACCCGATTTTCATAATAACAGTTATCGGGAAAACCCCGTCCGGAACCGAGGCTGAGATGAACTTCCCGCTTTCCTCTTGATAATTGAGCCACGAGGGAAGCGGTTCACCAGTTTCCAAGGTTACCTCGACCGACACCTGTTGCTGTTGAGACATCGATGAGATTTCCTGAGGCACCTCAAAAGAAAAGCCTGTTCCTGCTGAGGTGGTTTCTTTGGGAACTGTTACCGTAATCAATCCAACCGTAGTTGTGTCGGGGCTGTCCACTAAATCTACGGTTAGCCCTGTAGAACTCTCCGGCACTTTAGCACTATTCTGCATCCTTGATGCCTCAGGGGCGGGCACAGGATTTGATTCAGGCGTAGGATTTACTTCCGGCGTTGTTGCGGGTATTGGTGTCGGTTCAGGGGTGGGGTTTGCTTCCTGCGTGGTTGCGGGTGAGGGTGCTGGTTCAGATGTCAACAATGGTGAATCCTCCAGTATGCTAATCGACGTAGAATCTGTCTCCAGTGTTAGAGGTACAGTGAAAGTACTTGGTGCCACAACACTGTTTGTAGGAGGAATAAATGGGATAGTTGACAAAACTGAAGGGGGCACAGCGAGAGTGGTCGGAGTTGCATTAATAAAAGTGGGGGGAGGAGGACCAATAGAGGTAGGAGTGATCGTTGAAAAAGTAGATGTATCTACTGACTGAATGGATGATGTTTGATTTAGAAAAATTCGATTTTGAACACTTTCTATGCTTACCAAAGCAGTCTTCTGCTCGAAGGGGGAAGCTTCCACAAGTAAGGCTCCATAGAGATAAACTATGTCGTAATTATTAGGGTCAAAGTTTGGACCGCGGGCTTCACTCGGTACGATATCATAATAACCCAATGCTGCATTTGTACTTTCTCCATCGCTTTGAAGTGAAACGGTTGTGACTTGGTCTACACCTTGCAAGCCTCGGGCTGCGAAAACACTCACATCCAAAACTGCACCTCGCCCATATGTTTTGACTTCGTCAAATGCCTGAATGACGAGATTTGCTGGTTCAACAACTATAGGAGCATGGACTGCATCT
>CACMQL010000011.1 GCA_902615835.1 uncultured Verrucomicrobiota bacterium | reverse complement strand
GCTCCAAGAGTGTTGGCAATGGTGTTCAAACTTAAAATAGCTGAACTGGTTTCTTCCAATTCAATTTTAAACTTTTCAAGCAGCTTCCCTTTTTTTGGCTTTTTCTCCTTGAGTGACTCAATTTCAGCTACGGTGATACTAAGAATCATAGCCTCCAGAGTGGAGCAAAGTGCTGAGATTCCAATCGTCAGACTGATGGCTAAAACAAGTTCGATTGTCATCTATTAAAAATGAATGATTTTTAGGACGGAGTCTTTTATCATTTCTTGTCAGGAAAGTCTTTGGTAAAGATGAAGGCAAGCCTTGATCTCTATGAACAATGTAAAACGATTACCACTCCACGATTTTCATCTGAGTAATTCAGCCAAATTTACTGTATTTGCAGGTTGGGAGATGCCAGTGTCTTATGGTAGTTCCGTAGCCGAGCATATGATGGTTCGTGAAAATCTGGGTTTTTTCGATGTCAGTCATATGGGCGAATTATTTATTAAAGGACCTGAGGCAATTGATTTTTTAAATTATGTTCTCACAAATAACCTTGAGAAAATTCGGGATGGACAGGCGATTTATTCTCTAATGTGCAATCAAAACGGTGGGATTATCGATGATCTGATTGTTTATCGAATTTCATCTAATGAATTTTTTCTTTGCGTAAATGCATCTAACGCGAAAACTGATTTTTTGCATCTACAGGCCCTGAAAGCGACCTTCGAGTGTTCCCTTTCCGATGTTTCAAATGATTTTGGATTGATTGCCGTCCAGGGACCTAATGCGAAAAATTTTCTCGAGAATGTAATGCCGGAGCAATTTGCGAATATTTCTCCGATGCATTTCGTCAAAACGGAAATTTGGGGTAAGGAGGTTTATATTGCGAGAACGGGATATACAGGAGAAGACGGCTTCGAGATTTTTCTGCCTGTAAGTATTTTATCGAAATTTACCAGCATACTTTCGTCCTCTGCAAATTCAGTAGATCACTCATCATGGATTGGTCTGGCCGCTCGTGATTCCTTGAGATTAGAGGCAGGTTTTTGTTTACATGGCCATGAGATTTCAGAAGAAATTTCCCCTGTTGAAGCTAGATTGATGTGGGCTGTTTGTATGGAAAAAAAAGATTTTGTAGGTAAGCAAGGTTTGCATAAACAACTGGACATGGAATCTGTCGGCCAGGTTCTTCACTATGAAGTAGGGGACAGAAGAATACCTCGGGAGGGAAGCACCTTATTTTATAATCAGAAGAGAGCAGGTAGGGTCTTGTCCGGAGGGTTTTCCCCTTTGATAAAGGCACCAATCGGGACTGCCTACATTGAACCAAATTTTATTGGACAAAAAAAATCATCTGCATGGAGTGCAGAGGTTAGAGGTAAGCGATTACCCATAAAGTTTTCCAAGCCTGTCCTAAAAAGATAATTTGACTACTATTATCAAAATTCAGTCTTTAAAGCCTTTGATAATTAAATCAACTCCTCCGAAATTAGTAAAACAAAGATTTTCAACCATAATGTCCTCCAGTTTTTCTTTGAGTTGTTTTCTTGCCTGTTTTACATTGCAATCTGTATTTACTTGCAATCGCACCAGCAACCTCACATTTCCATTACGACATGTTATAGTCGTGGAGGGGGCATGAATGCCTTCCATCTCAGTGCAGGATTTACTGACGAGCTCCTGCAGTGCATGTGGAGTTATTCTTACATTTCCTTCCTCATCAGATAAGATTGGTACCAATTCTTTTTTGACTCGTTTTACGATCCACAACAAGAGTATCAACAGGGTTAAGAGCAACCAGGAATACCACCACACCGGATTGCGAATAGCATCTTCAAGTTTCCACAGCCAAAAGTCTTCAAGGATTTGTGGCATTCAAAAATCTAGTTTGCGGCATTGGATGACCAATTATCATCATCTGCATCTTTGTCACCAGAATCCATTTTAATGTCATCAATCACTACATCGATATTCTTAGCGTGATTTCCAGTCATGGCTAAAATTTGATCCCTTACAGCTTCTTGTATTTGCATTCCAATTTTTGCTAAATCCACCCCAAATTCCAAGACTACCCTTACTTCGATCTCGTATCCACCTTCGGAAGATTCGGTTACGTTGACCCCCCTCTCAGATTCTTTTTTGGAGAAGAAATCAGTCAAGCCTTCAACAACTCCGCCACCTCCTACATTGACGACTCCTTGGACTGACTGGGTGGCCAACTTGACAATTCCAGCAATGACGCTGTGGTTGATCCTTATGGTTCCGAGCTCACTGGATTCTTCGGAAATAGTGGGAATAATTTCTTCCTCTGCTTCTTGTTTCTTTTTGGTCATTTTAGATAAACAATCACTCGTTTTTTTTGTTTTCGAATAAATCTTTTGGGGCTCGAGCTAAAAACTCCTCAACATAAGATGTGGTTGCGTCCCCTTGACGGAAAGCAGGATCAAGCACTACAGCTTTTACAAATTCAAGGTTGGTATCGATTCCCCTTATCAGATACTCACTGAGAGCACGATACATCCGATCCATTGCGATTTTGCGAGTTCGGCCATAGGTAATCAATTTACAGATCATGCTGTCATAGTGAGGAGAAACAGTGTAACCTCCGTAAGCATGGGAATCAACTCTTACTCCATGTCCGCCTGGTGCGTAGTACAAATCTATGGTTCCGGGAGAGGGTATGAAGTTTCTGGCGGGATTTTCAGCACAAATTCGACATTCGAGGGCGTGCTTACTCAGGATTACCTCTTTTTGTGAGAAACTTAAGCGGTTACCAGATGCAACTTGAATTTGTTCTTTGATCAAGTCGATACCCGTGGCTTCCTCAGTAACCCCATGCTCAACTTGAATTCTGGTATTCATTTCGATGAAATAAAAATAGCCCTTTGCATCGACAAGAAATTCAATAGTGCCTGCATTAACATAATCGCAAGCCTCTGCCGCTTTAATTGATGCTTTCCCCATGCGGTTTCGTAAGGTTTTATCAAGGAAAGGGGAGGGAGCTTCTTCGATTATCTTTTGATGCCTTCTCTGCACAGAGCAGTCTCTCTCACCAAGATGGACAACATTTCCGTGTTTGTCGGCCATGATTTGAAATTCAATATGTCTAGGATTTTTCAGGTATTTCTCAACATACAGAGAATCATCCCCAAAGGCCTTTTGTGCTTCCAACCGTGCTGATTGGAATTCACGAGTAAAGGAAACTGCATTGTGGGCTATACGCATCCCTCTGCCTCCTCCGCCCGAAACCGCTTTGATGATTACCGGAAACTTAATTTCCTGTGCAACTTTTAGTGCCTCTTTTTCATCGTGCATGGCACCCTGACTACCGGGAATAATTGGAACTTTGGCTTTGGCCATCGTTTCCCGGGCTTTGGCTTTATCCCCCATTTTTCGAATGGTTTCCGATCGTGGGCCGATAAAGGTAATATTGCAAGATTCACATTGCTCGGCAAATTCTGCATTTTCAGATAAAAAGCCGTAACCGGGATGGATGGCGTCCACATCAGCAATTTCTGCCGCACTTAATATACGGTCAGCCCTTAGGTAACTTTCACTACTGGGAGGAGGACCTATACATATGGCTTCATCGGCAAGTTGCACATGTAGCGATTGTTCATCTGCTTCTGAATAAACCGCAAGGGTCTGGATACCAAGTTCCCTGCAAGCTCTGACGATTCTGAGTGCAATCTCGCCGCGGTTTGCAATGAGGATTTTTCGGATCATTCGATTATCCCCTGCGAATCTTAAAGAGAGGCTGGGAGTATTCGACGCTTTCTCCGTCCTTGACTAAAATTTCAACAATTTCACCATCAAATTCTGACTGAATTTCATTCATTACTTTCATTGCCTCCACAATACATAAGATATCCCCTGTTTTTATATTTTTTCCCATCTCGACAAAGGGCGGATCATCCGGGGATGGTTTTCGATAAAAAGTGCCTACCATTGGCGAATTGAAAGTTTCTGTACCCTCGTCTTGAGAAGGAGTTACATCTTTGGATTCTTCTTTTACGGTTGGTTCTGAATTTAAGGTTGGGGTTTTTAGCACTGGTTCATGAACGGGGTGTCCCGCACTGGGTCTTGCTAGTCGAAGTTTTAAATCCTGTAATTCGATCTCAAGTTCAGAGAGATCTGATTTCTGCATTAAATTGATGATGCCTTTTAATTCGCTTAAGTCCAAAATGTTTTCCTCCTCTGTATTATTTGGTTTTTAACTACAGCAAAACTTAATTTTAA
Organism: uncultured Verrucomicrobiota bacterium; assembly: GCA_902615835.1. Taxonomy (GTDB): domain Bacteria; phylum Verrucomicrobiota; class Verrucomicrobiia; order Opitutales; family Seribacteraceae; genus Seribacter. The sequence goes on along the minus strand of CACMQL010000011.1, from coordinate 45,129 downwards.
AATCATGCAATATTTGATTTCTCGCAAGGGATCGCCTGATAACCTCGAATAAGGAATTCGATTAATTGCCGGAGAGTAAAAGCTCCCATTTTGGTTTTTTGATTTTCCCGGTGACTTTAATTTCTGCCATTCTCGATATCGGGTCTGCGAACTGAACAAGATTTTGGATTAAGGGCAAGGGTATGTTGCCAACCAAGCTGAGTTTGGCGATGAGATCGACGGTGCCCGACGATAAATTAAAACTACCCTGTGAGGTAATTTTTGATATTGGACCACCAAGTTTCAATTCATCAAAACTCATCGTTTCATTGTTAAGATTAAATGGAATAATGAGTTCATTAAATGAAAAGGCTCCCGTAGGTAGAGGTATTTTTAAATTAGATAATCCTTCACTAATCTTTCCAAATAAATTAATCTGACCAATGTTTGGTTCTTTTAAGTGAAACATTCCACTCCCTTCGAACTGTAGGGGATTGCTAAGGGGTCCTTCGGCTTGAAGAGATAAGCTCAAAGTACCGTCATTTGGGTCTCTTTCATTTGAAACGAAATCTTCGGTTTGATCCCCCATTATGTCAAAGTGACCCTGTTCTCTTGCATGGATCAATTCTTGAAAAAGAAGATTCTTGCTTGCTTGCTCCAATTTAAATTTAATTTTCGAGTTTTCCTCGCTGCCTCGAGAGTTAATTTCAAAGTTCAGTCGCCCGAAACCTTTCGCAATTTGAAGCTTCGGGAAAGCACCTTCAATAACGGCTGTATCCATGGTTATTTGGCCGGTAAAGTTGTCCACTCGGATACCTTTGATCTTGACTGGCTCTCTGGACTGAAGTTTTGCTACAAACTTAATATCGGGTGCTTTTTTGGAGGAAGGGTTCGGGATTTGTCCGAAAGCACTGCAAAATATACTACTCGCGTTTATATCTTTAACCGCATTACTAAATTCTTCTCCAAAAATTGATCGGGCATCGTTTAAAGGATAGGATCCGTCGAAAGAGAAATTTAAAAAGGTCAAAGAGCCAGTATGTTTACGCGGAAAAATAAGAGTACTTTCGATTTTCCCAAAAGGATGAGATATGTTTTTACTCTCAATTCTAGTCGCATTGTGATCAACATTAACGACGATAGTTGATTGGTTCGAAAAAAAATCTCGATAGAGCAGCTCCTTTGCATTGATGATGCCGAAAGTTTGGGAATTTCCGACAGCCCCGCCCCAAGTTCCTGAGATTCTGAAATCTCCAAAGGGAATCTCGTTAGGGAACGAAAAGTTTTTACATAAATTGGTCCACCATAAGCCGAGCCAGTTTTGTAAATCGGGTGGATAGCAATGCCCTTTAAGCTTGAATTCATATTGATGTGGGACCCATTTCTGAGTGTAACTACCATTTACCACACTCCTTCCCATCATCCCGTAAGCATTTCTTATCTCTACCGCTAGGTCGTTTTTTAATTCGCCCTCTAAAAAGTAATTCCCTTTTGGTGACTCTAGAATAGAGAAGTCGCCTGCATTGACTGAAAACAAAGTGAGGAAACTCTCATCATTACGGGCATAATTTTCATTAAAGTTTATATCAAGTGAATCGCCTCCAACAATTTTTAATTTTTTTCCATTTTTAATGCAGGCTAATTGAAAGGCATTAGGTTTTAATTTTAGGAATCCACGAATAGATTCTTTTCCAGCGATCTTTTCGTAGTTGAGCGAAGAATTGAAAGTTTTAGTAGAGGAGAAAAGCATGATATTAGATCTTCCATTCTTTTTTTGAATTCTTAAATCAAAAGGCTCAAGAATTCCTTCGACTTTTCCGCTGCACTCTACTTTTTTAAAACTGAGTAAAATGGAATTTGAGGAAAAATCATTTAGCCTTATTTTCGCTAAAAGATTTGAAGTTTTAATTAATTGATTATCGAGATTGCAGGATATGTCTCCGAGAGATATGCGGGCAATTGAATCTTGAAAATCATTGCTTATTTCTACTAAACATGAACTGGAAAGTAAGTTTAATTTTGTTGCCTGGATTGATTTAGGCTTAGTGTCAATTCTGGCAAATGAAGTCATACGGTTATCAATCTCCACCTTTGTGAAAAGATTCTTGACCATAACTTGCTGGAAATAATGAAATACTTTCCGGGTCTCCCGAGAAATTTTAGTCAGTATTTGCGAAAGTGATGGAGGTTTCCTTTTTTGTTCTTTTATCTCTAAAGGGAGAGACAAAATACCCTTTGCTTTCAGGGATTGGTTGAGGAAATCTGCTCCTATTTCGTAGTAGCATTGATTATTTTTAACAATGGATGATTTTAGGTTACTGATCTTTAATTGAGTTTCAGTGAAATTAGAAAAGAATGAAATGTTATCAAACTGTAACGATTTTAGCAGATACTCTTTGGCACTTAAAAATGAGAAGGGATTTAAATTTATTCTACCTTTCTTAACAATTAATTGAGTTCCGTTTAGGTCGGAAACCTTAAGTTTTGAGAAAAGAATCGTTCCATCTATAGCAAAACGAAGATCCTGATAACCAATAGTTAATTCAGATGATTTCCAAAAAAAATTGGTTAAATGGTTGGACAGAAAATGAGGTACTTTAATGAGAGTATTTTTAGCAAAAAAAACACTGATTAGTGTAAGAAGGAGCAAAAACAAAGATTTGGTACCGAAATTAATTGTTCGGTGTGATATGTATGTATTTTTGGGTTTCAAGTCTATGTAGAAATAAATTTCACACAGTTATTCTATTTCTTTTGTAAGTTGTTCAAGGTTATCAATTTGATTGATGGGTAAATTGAAAACTAGTTTATTCTTTGGATTACCCCCATACCATGTAGTTGCTCCTTTTCTTTCGCTTAACCTGAAGTCAGAAGTTTTGGTGGTATTATTTTCGTTATTCGCAAAAGATAATTTATACTTCCAAGGAATCCAATCTCCGGAGATCCAGACACCATCATCTAAATATTGATCGCTTATGAATGTTTCCGCATAAAAATCAGAAAACACACCGTAGGTTTCCGGGGCAGTATCTATATTTATTATTTTACTTTCATTTGATTCAATATTGAGAAATTGAATCTCTGAAAAATTAAATTTAGGCGGAAGTACTTCCTTCGCTCTAAAGTCAAGTAAGTTTACTTTAAGCAAGCGGTTAAAGTCTTGATTCACCAGACACAGCAAAGCTCGGTCTCGGTCGCTGACCGTCCAAACTTGATCTTCGTCAGTAGTTCTCGAAAAAAGATATGAATTTAATCTCGAATCCTCTGAGATCGCATTAACCGTAAAAATAGGACTGAATGTCGGTCCATTAGTAGATGGATCTTCTACCATTTTGATGGAAAGAAATTGATCCACAGTCGCGGAATTCATTTTCCTAAAAAAGTTAAGAATTTCATCTTCATCAGCATCCTGATAGGTCATCTCTGAACCGTTTGATTCTCCAACTTCCCATTTAGATTCCACGTTTTTGGTTAACTGGACTTTTTTATTTTCTTGAAGGATTTCGAATACTTGGATTTCATCCATAGAGAATTCAAAAAGGATTCTGCTTCTAAGTTTACTGCTCCAATCATTAAGTTGAGTTAAGAAAGATTCTTCTAGAATAAATTTGGTTTTGGTTTCATCCGTATGACCAACCACCTTTCCTTGAGCAGTTTCTTGGAAGTGAAAAACTTCAGTTTGATTGAAACCAGTAATTGCAAGTTTGGCCTTCCATTTGTTGTAAGACTTATTTTGGTCAGCGTTATTTAGGTCATAGTTGATTATTTTTGCAGACACTAGGCTATTGAGAAGAAGGAGCACCCTTTCAGTATCTGCCTTTCCAGAAAATGGTTCTGTGAAAAACCATTCTTCTTCCTGTTTGGTCAGGCTGGTGGTATTTTTTACTTCTTGATTTTCGAAAGTAATGGATAGGTGATCAATGGCGTACAACGGTGTCTTAATAAAACTATTTTCAGTCCAATCTATAGCTTTTGTGCTGTAAAATGTTGATATTTCACTGTCTAATTTAAAGATATATTTTTTATTTAGGTGTGAAAGATGCACCAAACTGTAAATATCATTTTCATTTCTAGTCAAGGAACCAAACTTAAATTCAAATTGGTTATTTATCCCTGCTATTTTGATTGTTGGAGAATTTTCTCTGATCCCATAATCTTCAATAATTTCTCCTTTTTTTCGAAGCTCATTTATTTCATAAAGTCTTGTAGCAGATAGGTGGGCAAATTTTGTCTGAAAATTAGCCAGTGCCAATTTATTCGATGCCCAGATAAAAGGTTCAGTCACAATCCAATCACTTGATTTTTTTTCAATCTTAATTTTTTTACCCGAAGAAGCAGGATGAATTTCAAGAGTTTTTAAATTCGTTAGGGTGGAAATCAAAACTTCGTCAAAGGACAGCTCCTTCTGTTTTTCTTTTTGTAAAGAAAAGTAAATCGCGATGCCAACCACTATATTAGCTAGGATCAGCAGAAATTTTCCTTTTTTCATAATTCCTTTCGTAACCAGCCAACAAAAATTCCGCTTAATGCAATAAATCCTGGAATAATTGCAATTGAATAAAGAAGTGCTTGGAATTCCTCTTCCTGCATTGAAATGGAGAATGTATTTAATTCCCTCGGAGGTATATCTAACATCTCTGGAATTTCGTTGATCCAGTAGACGATGTTTTTGGCAAGTAACTGGTTTCCTGAACTTTTAGTTAAGTACTTATTGGAAAGAATCGATGAGCTTCCTAGCACGATCACTTTGGTATTTTGGCTCGTTGGATTGTTTTTGCCAGAAACTTTTTCTGAGAGAGAAATGATCGGAATATTGCCTTCTAAATCAAGTAATTCATTTTTCTCGGGAGGTGATTTTCTTTGGGTCCATCCAGAAAGACCCAAGGAATTCTGAGAGGAAAAGAGAATTTCACGCATGGTGGAATTGTTTATATTAGTCTCAAGGGTTTCAACTGGTCTGCATCGGTCGCTTTGAATGGATAAACCCAATCGGATATGTTGTTCTACAATTTTGTGATTATTTTTCTGCAGAAAAGTCCGAAGAATGTAAGATCCAGTGAAAAAATCATAGTTCTCTGGACTTGAGTCGTAGATTAACATGTCGTGGCAACGAATGCCCCATTCTTTTAAAATGGATCTTAAGCCGAATGCAGGTCTATCAAGCACAGATAGTTCTTCAATCGGGTCAATTGACAAAATAAGCTTACCCCCCCTGTTATTGAGAAATGATTGAATGCTCGCAACCTCCTGATCCTGAAATGTCCCTCTTGGACCTCCAATCACTAGCATGATTGCATCCTCCGGCACACTTTTACTCACGCTCAGGTCAATGGTGGAAACTTTTATGTTCCTGTCTTGGAGGATTCCTGATAGAGCAGAAAACCCATTTTCTTCATCGAGATCGAAGGGGCTTTTTTCGCCATGACCTGTGGTGAAATAAGCGGTATTTTGCTTATTTTTTTGACCTGCAATTTCCAATATTGATCTTACTAAATTTTCTTCTCCTCTAAACTTTGTGGGTTCCATAACTCCATTGTAGCTCTCTTTCCAATCTGCATAAAAGTTTGATTCCCATAAAGCTTGTCTTGCTGCGTTATCATTTGATCGAAAAGGGGTTGAACTATCATAAGGATTGCTTGCTGATTCTACTTCATACCTAAACAGCGTTTTTTGTCCTCCCTTTGGGGATGCAACCACAATCAAATTCGGTTCGTTTAATTGAAATGCACTCAAATAATCAGGAAGATTCCTCGGTGAATCTACATCAAGATAGGTGGTTCTGATTTGTTTTGATGTAGCTGCGTTTTCCAGAGCTCCCAGCAAAAGTTTAAGATCTTGCAGAAATTTTTGGGTTATTTTGGGCAAATTGTTTTTTTCTTTTATCGTAACAATAATTTCAACTGGTTCTTCGAGTTTATTGAGCAGGGCTAAACTTTCTCGTGAAAGTGAATATTTTGTTTCTTTGGATAAGTCTATTTGCCAAGTAAGCTTTGAAACAAAAAAATTTAATCCCATGCATAAAGAACTTATCAAAATCACAATGATCCAGTGTTCAATTCTTTTGTTCCTGCTAGAATTTCGAAAGTCCATGTTTAGTGCCTAATTTTTTCTACTTGTAATTTAGCAAGGCTTAAAAAGAAGAAAACCACAATTAATTGGTGTAAGATGGTCGGAATATGTAATACCCCAAGTGCAAAAAATTGTATTTTGTCTAACCCCCTGTGTAGGGAGCCTCCGACCATGGCGAATAAATCATCGTAAGAACGGAATTCATCTATTTTTGTAGGCTCTCCGTAAGAAAAGGCCATAATTGCTAAATATAGAGTAATTAATGAAAAACTTAGCATCCCCGCCACCATTTGATTTCTGGTTATGGAACTTGAAAAAATACCAATTGCACAAAAACTTGCCCCAAAGGACATGAGGAAGACGAAACCCCCAATCCAATGCTCAGGTTTAAGGAAACCCAGACTCTCGGCCTGACCTGGGAAAATGATGCAAACAAGCAGTGGATACGAGTAAGCTCCACAACAAATCAACAAGTAAAAAAAGTAACTGGCACTCCATTTGCCCGCGATAATAGAAACTGCATCGACCGGAGCAGTCATTAGGGTTTCAAGTGTACCGAGTCTCCTTTCCTCTGCAATTGTTCTCATTGTTAGAAAAGGGATCAATGCAGGAGCACCGAAAAGTAATCCCAAAGCCAAGGAAGATAGGGGTGGGAGTATCCAATTTGTAGCGGGAAAGCTTTCGATAAAAAAGCGAAAACCTACCCCTAACAGGGCCAAAAAGTAGAATGTCGAAACATAAGTTGCTGGCGATATAAATAAACTAAAGATTTCAGTTCTTAAGATAACCCAATAACCCTGTGTCATGCTCAAATATAACGGTTATTCTATTTTAAAGCGACGCGACCTTTTTCCTAGTAGGTCGTTTTCTTCCCAGTTTTTTTTCGTTGCTCGTAAAAAAATTGTTTCCAAGTCGGGTCTTTCAATCTGAAATTCAAAAACTCGTAGGTCGGGAATTTTCACGAGATACCTCAATATAGCTTCCACCACCACTTCACCTTTCTCGGTTGAAAATATAAATCTTTTTTTTCCGCTGACATCTACCGGTTCATCCTGAAGTAATTCACATGTTTGATCAATTTCTCGCACACTTTTTTGTAATGACATTCTGTCGGTTAAGGCAATCACTTCGAAAATGGTCCGATTGATGAATTCTTCTTGAAGTTCATTAAGAGTACCTTCAGTAACAATTTGGCCATGACTGAGAATAATCATTCGGTCACAACAAGCCTCTACTTCAGATAAGATGTGGCTGGACAATAAAAAAGTTACCTCTCCTCGCAATCTTTCCATCATCTTTCGGGTAACCGCGGACTGCCTGGGATCCAATCCAATGGTTGGTTCATCAAGAATCACTAAACGCGGTTCAGTCAAAAGGGCATCAGCGATTCCGACCCTTTGTCTATAACCTTTTGACAAATTACCGATCTTTCGTTCCGAGACTTTTCTTTCTAAGTCGCAAATATCAAGGGCAATGCGGATACGATCTCTTTTTCTACTTCCTCGAAGTCCTTTAAGCATGGCTCTGAAATGCAAGTATTCAATTACGCGTAATTCTTCTGGGAGAGGATTGTTTTCAGGTAAAAAACCGATGTGATTTCTGACCTCTCCCCCTTCTTCGGCTAAATCCACTCCACAAACTTTGGCTTCTCCAGAATCAGCGGGAATTAATCCAGAGAGGATTTTAAGGGTTGTGCTCTTGCCTGCACCGTTTGGACCCAGAAAACCAATAATTTCACCTTTTCCTACTGAGAAACTTATCCCTTTGAGTGCTTGAATGAGGCCATATCTTTTTTTCAGGTTTAAAACCTCAATGATTGGGAGTGGTTTTGTCTCAGCACTCATTGTGTTTTTCACTTATGATAAAATTCATATGCAATCCGAAGACCGTGCAGGGTGAGGTTTTCGGATATTTCAATTTCATCGTTATCCAGTTCCAGGTTTGATCCTCCGCAAATCACAAATTTTACCTCACTAGAGTGCTTCTCGGCTAGGTACTCTCGTAAGTCGCGAACGACTCCTTGTATCATATTTTTATACCCGGAAAAGACACCAATTAACATGGCATCCATAGTGCTTTTCCCATAGGGGCGTTTGCTATGATAATTGTGTGGCAATTCAATTTTTGGTAACAAGGCCGTGTTTGACTCGAGAAAATCCAAGAAACCTTGAGGCCCAGGGAGAATGACCCCTCCTTCGTAACCTCCCTTTTGACTTATAATGTCAAAAGTGGTGGCGGTTCCCACATCAATGACAACACAAGGGAGGGCTAATGAATAAAAGGCTGCGATTGAATTGGCAATTCTATCCGCTCCAATTTCTCTTTTATTAGAGTAAGATAAGGGAATGCCAGCACAGACATCCGAGCTAATCGCAAGAATTTCTCGATCATAAGATGTAAGGGCTTTTTTCACGGAAACCTCTACCTTTGGAACTACGGAAGAATAAACTAAGTTTATCTGATTTTTTTGAATTTCCGATACCAGCATTTTGGGTTTTGTCAGTAAATCGCAGGTTTTGAACTGAAAAAAAGTAAGTAGCTCCTCACCCTTGAAGATCCCAAGCTTTGTGCTTGAATTCCCAATATCTAAGCATTGAATATTGTTCATCATTGGGTGTGATTAAACAAGTACTTCGATTTCTCCACTATGTACTTTTTTAATTCTGCCATTCCTGAGTTTTAAAAGAAGGTTCCCTTCCGTATCAATGCCAGAGCCCTTTCCCTGAAAAGATTCTTTTCCACAGCACACCTCAATTTTTTTCCCACTGAGTTCATCGACTTCGGGCCATCCGTTCATAAGTTGATCTTGTATGTTTTGAGAAATGCAATTCTTGTAGCAGTTGAGAATAATTTTGATAAGTTTAGCCGCTAATTCATGGATTCGTATTTGTTCAGCATTTATATTCTGCAAAGAAACCGAGTGCATGGCCAAATTCTTCGGATAACGCTTTGGATGAGTGTTCACATTTAATCCAATTCCAAATACAAGAGACCTAATACTTTCACAGTCAATCGAGGCTTCGGTAAGCATTCCCGCAAGTTTTCTTCCATCAAAATAAATATCATTGGGCCATTTGATCTTTATTTTGTCAGTACTCATAAAATGTCTCAGGAACCTACATATATTGAGACCTAGCCAAAGGGTAAAATTTCTTATGCGTATTGCTTGAATATTCGGCCTGAAACCTAACGAGAGGTAAATGTTGCCACCCTTGGGACTGTGCCAGTGACTGCCTAGTCGACCACGTCCTTTTTTCTGGCAGTTTGATAAAACAGCAAAAGGAGTTTGGACATCGCTTGCCAATAAGCGCTCTGCTTCACTGTTTGTACTATCCACTTCATCATGGGTAAAGACATCACAAATCTTTCTATTTTCCTTCATCCAAGCATTAAGCAAGGATAAATTTAGTTGATTTGGTTCACCAGCCAAGCGATAGCCAAGATTTTGGGATGCCTCGATCGTGAGTCCTGCTTTTCGTAATTTATCTATTCTGGACCAAATACCCACCCTTGACATCTTAAGTTTTTGTGCAAGCACACTTCCAGAAACATAATAGGGTGACGCGTTGATAAGCATCCGTAATAAATAACTGCTGGGATCTTTCTCGCTTTTTGATCTTGGAACTATTTTGACAGAACCAATTTTTTTTCTTTTAGCTGAAGGATATTTAGACATCTTTAATGCAGTTCCAGTCAAGGCCAATGTCAACCCATCTGCTTAAGTGGATCGGAGCACCCGTTGAAATAAAGTGTGGTTTTGCTTTGGCGTAATCCGAGATGGTTGTCTCGGTGATTCCTCCGCTGGCTTCTAAAACCACCCTGTTTTCGTTTTGCAGTACCGCTTTGCCGATCGAATCAGGGGAGAAATTATCAAGTAATACCGCATCAACTCCAGCCTTAATAGCATGTTCAAGTTGTTCTATTTCATCAATTTCAACTTCAATCAGAAAATGATCGGGACAGTTGACCGTGAACGAATGAAGAAAGTTCGTTAATTTCGTTCCTTGCGTTGCCTGCACCGCGGCAAGGTGGTTATCCTTGATTAAGATTCGATCATAGAGGCCAATACGGTGGTTGAAACTTCCACCACAGGCACAGGCATACTTTTCGAGAAGTCTTAAACCTGGCGTCGTTTTTCGAGTATCTAGCAGCCCTACTCCAAATTCAGTGATCTTAGTTTTAAGTTTCAAGGTGGAAGTGGCAATCCCGGAGAGTCTTTGCAGGTAATTCAGCACACTGCGTTCAACAACCAGAATTTCATTTAGTGGACCAGTCATGACACCTATGATGTCATTCCCATTCAGTATATCCCCATCAACATAAGTAGATTCGAAGTTAATTTTTTCAGTTTCGAAAACCTTAAAAATATGAGGGATCAAATTTAGACCACAAAGTACCATCGATTCGCGAGCCATTAGATAAGCAGATCCACGATTGAAAATTTCGCAGTATTTGGTGGTGACATCCAATTGACAAGCTGAACTTTCTCTCAGGTTTTGCCCAACATCTTCTTCAACACAAATCGCAAGATGTTTTTCAATAAGGTTTTTGTCCAAGTCTTGCCACGATAATCTTCGTCTGAATTTTTCAATAGCTGGAGGATTATCTTTCAAAACTGAATTGCTGCTATTTAAGAAAGACCAAGAATTTCAGAAGTTGTTGGTAGGCAGTTAATAACCTGACCAGGATTTGGTCCAACTCCAATGTAAAGTAATTCAGGAAGTGGCATTTTTGTCCAATTTTCACCATAGGCTACTTCGCAGATACTATGGAGCATCCTCCTGACATAATGTTTGGCCTGAACGGGTAATGCTTCAAAGCTTTTACACCCACTAATATCCTCCTTCCAAACGGGAAGTATTTCAAAGCATGGGGTAAAAGATTTTCTGATTTTTTCACTACGGGGTATGTTGGTGATTTTATCCCCAGATTCATTTTCGTAGGCAACACAGATTTTCAGCTCATCAAATTCCGATTTGAGATCACTTAGTGCATCGAGTTTATTGATGACCAACCAGTCAAATCCCCCGTAACGAAGTGCATTTCCTTTTTCAACCGCGTCGAACCAACCGACCATTCTTTGCCTGCCGGTGGAAGTACCAAATTCCATTTCGGATAATTTCTTTCCGAGTTGATTTTTATCAGGATTTATTTGGGTCAAGAAGTGATGAGTGCCCACTTTTGTGTCATAAGCCTTACAGCATCCAACTTGGGTGAGCTTGCCCATAGGGATACCTACCGATTGAAAAATCTCGCTTGAGAAAGTGTGGGAAGCGGTAACATTTGGAGTAAAGCCGTGCCTTTTATCCAGCCAATATGCCTGACCAAATTCAACTACGATTGATCGGTTATTATTTAGGTTTTCGAGAATCTGAGGTCGGATATCGAAAATACATTCGGTAAGATGTTGACCTGCTTCCCAGTAAGTATTTTCGAGGAGCTCGAAATCAAGTTCGAATGGATTTTCCGTTGAGAAGAATTTAAAATCAAATTCTTCTTTCGGGAAAATTTGATTGTTTATAGATTCATGATTTGCGTGCTTCTCGGCACTTGTAAGGGTGTCAAAAAAGCCAAACCAATCCTCATCATTCACCTTGCAAACATGTTGAATGGTATCAAGGGCACGTTGAACACGGTGTTTCAGGTCAGTTTCAAATAGTTTTCGATCTTCGCAAAAAGCTTGGTAGAAAATCTGCCACTGTCCCGTTTCATCACAGTAGGCGGGACTGATTCCTCGCCCGGTTGAACCCCTGCTTTCCTTTTTGAGCTGACTCACACGATAATTCTCCCACGCCAAATCTAGAAGCCTATGTGAAAGATCACTTACTTGGCATTTTTCGTCAATTCGTAGCCTAGATAAGACCGATAAATTCCTTTGCTCCAAAGGCAGGGCTTCCCACAAAAACTTTCTTGGATCCGCGACCACTCCGGCTCCGACGATTAAGTCTTGAACCCGTGGATTACCCACACCGGATGGAAGGAGGTTGAGTTTGAGACCGGCCGCCGTGTGACCGGCATTGGCTCCCCCATTCACTTTCATAACTCCACTTGCAGGTTCACCGGTCGTTTTTTCAATATCATTCAGAATTTCATGAACGACCCTGCCTTTCCCCTCATCCCCCATGCTGATTCCAAGGACGGACACGAGAGAGTGAAATTTTGATTTGCTGGAATAATCCATTGAAATTTTCGGCTCAGGAGCGTGAAAATTCACTATTTTTAATTTCTATGACATCATGTGGGGAGGATTCTCGTTGTCCTGCTGGGGTTACCCGAACAAATCTGGCATTTTCTTTAAGTTCAGAAAGATTGCGTGCTCCAAGATAACCCATGCCCGATCGGATTCCACCGGCGAGAATATTAATAGTTTCGGTCACGGCACCCGCTACTTCTTTAAGGGCTTCTATTCCCTCTGCGGTGCTTTTGGAACCAACATCTATTGGGGAATGTCCGTAGCGGGAGGCAGATCCATCCCTCATTGCTTCAAGACTCCCCATTCCCCGATATTGCTTGTAGTATTTTCCCTCAATTTCAATAATGCGGCCAGGTGCTTCCCTGCACCCGGCTAATAGGCTGCCGCAGATAACACCGTCTGCTTGTGTGAGCGCTTTTACAATGTCACCTGACTTGGAAAGCCCTCCATCGGCAAGTATGGAAACCCCCTGTGCTTTTGCTTGCTGGGAAGCAGCATAGAGTGCACTCATTTGAGGAATTCCAACGCCTGCCACAATTCGGGTTGTACAAATGGAGCCCGGACCTTGTCCTACTTTAACTATATCTGCGCCTGCGTCCGCAAGAAACTGAACCCCTTCTCCAGATGTGACATTGCCAGCCATAACGGAGAGATCGCAGAATTCCTGCCGCAAAATTTTGGTTGCCTGACCCACGCTTGCGGTGTGGCCATGAGCTGTGGATACTGCAACCAAGTTTAACCCTTTATCAACCAACTCTCCTACATGACTAAGAAGACCATTTTTGTCGATTTCACCATTTTCCAGTCGTGGAACGGATATGGCAGCTCCGCATAACAGTCTGAAGTTATCATCTCTTGCAGGCTTTAGATGGTTCCCTGCTTCTCCCATGATTCGCTCAATATCGCTAAGTGTGTAAAGTCCACACAATTTATCATCATCATCAACGACCAACAGTTTATGAATCCCCATATGATCGCTGAAGAATCGATCCGCCTTTTCAATAGGGTCTTCTCCAATTTCTGACTGTTTAACCGCATAAACTTCGTCTCGGGCCAGCATACCTTCGGTGACTTTACGATTCCGATAGCGATGCTTAACGACTCGTCCAGGCAGTAAACCGAGAAGTTTTCCATTTTCTTCTAGAATGGGGAAAGTTCTAAACTGAAAGTTCTTGCTGTCAATAAGGTCGAGGACATCTCCAACCAGTTTATCGGCTGTAATCGTGATTGGATCCTGAATAAGTCCGTGCACATGATATTTCACCCTTGCAACCTCCTTAAGTTGCTGACGGTGGCTCATATTATAATGAATCAACCCCATTCCTCCACAAAGTGCCATGGCAATAGCCATTTCTGATTCTGTGACCGTATCCATATCTGAAGATAGAATGGGGAGGTTGAGGGTCACTTGCTCGGTGAGCTTAGTTTCAAGATGTGCTTCACTTGGAAGCACTTCGGAGTACCTTGTTGCCAAGGATATGTCGTCAAAAGTTAGACCAGTAGGTTTAGTCTGCTCAAAAAACTGTTTAGCGGGAAGAAAAATTTCTTTATCCATGCTTGGGTAATTCGTCATTAATGGACATAGTTAGTATATGTCTGAATTCACCTTTGCCCTCAAGGATAATTGATGAATGTTGCGCGGGAATTTAAGTTAATTTCTCAAAAATTTGACAGTCCTCATGTCACCTCCAAAAGAAAATGGGAGGTTAGGGAGTCAATTGTGCTAAGAGAACTAAATCAGAATGGGGATTTCGTCTATGGAGAAATTGCTCCAGTACCCGGTTTCCCGGAGCAGCCTAAAATTTCGGACATTTTGGATGAAGCGAAAAATTGGTCGTTAAGCCAAAATTGGCCTGAATCAAGCATATTAGAGCCTGCCCTAAGCTGCATGAAATCTGAGATCTGGAAAATGAAAGGCAAAGGATTTGGAAAAAAAATTAAGAGATCGGACTTTCTTTCATCTCATGAATCGGAAAGTCGAAAGTTTTCCATCAAGAAAAAGATTGGCTTATTACCCATCTTGGAAGAAATAAAAAAAACCAAAGAATGGTTTCAAACCCTTAATCAATCTTGCAAAGTCCGACTGGATGCAAACGGTTGCTTAACCATGGATGAACTTCAACACTGGAAGGATGAATTTTTGAATGAAAAGCGTATAGAGTATCTTGAGCAACCCGTGAGTGATGACCTTCGTGAAGATTTGTTTGATTTTGCCAGACAAACAAAATTCCCACTGGCTATCGACGAAACCATAGTGGCGTTGGGAAGCCCACAAGCTGCAAAAGAAAAGGACTGGAATGGTTATTATGTTATCAAGCCCACTCTTTTACATGATTGGAACTCAACTTTAAATTTTGCCCGCGAAAACCCTGAAAAAAGTGTTTTTTCCACTGTTTACGAGTCTCCTTTCGGCTATGAAGCCCTAATAAGAGCTTGTATTTTTTCAGAATTGAAACCTGGGATAGGTCGAACTCCATTCGGACATATACCAACTGAATTACCCGCACACCATGCAGAAATTATCCGTCCCCCATCGGTTACCATAAGCGAACTTGATGTCTTGTGGACAAAATTTTAAAATGAAATTGTCTGATCATCGGTTTTGGAAAAAGTCAATCAATTCATCTGATCTCATTTCACTCAATTATGCCCAAGCCGTGTTCAGGATATTGAATGAGGGTGATTCAGTTATGATGGACCCGAAATTCCCTTTGCCTGTTTCTTCGTGGAAGGACATACCTTCCTTACAGTTCAAGACCAGCGGCACAAGTAGTAAATCCAAAAAAATAATACTTTCGTGGGAAGCTTTAGGTAAGGCGTCACAAAGACTGGAGTCATATTTTAATTTGGATGAACCCATTAACACAATCAGTACTCTTCCGATACATCATGTGGGTGGGTGGATGCAGGTTGTGAGAGCTTGGTTTTCAAGCGGGAGCGTGCTTTTTGTTGACTACAAAGATTTGGCGAAATCTGAAAAACTAAACCTTTGTGATAACCGATTCATATCCCTTGTTCCCTCGCAATTGTATGAATTATTAAAATCTGAAAATGCAATTGCCCACCTGCGGAGATGCCGTGGTATTTTTGTCGGAGGGGCCCATTGCAGCAGTGAAATTGCAAAAAAAGCGAGGGAAGCAGAATTACCCATTTACCTTTGTTATGGGATGACCGAAACGGCCGGAATGGTGGCTGTTCTTGATAAGGATGATTTTGCCAATGGTATTTCGGGGGTGGGACAGCCGATGCAAGGTGTATCGATGAGACTAGATTCCGAAGGACGAATCTGCATCAAGTGTCCAAGTATAGGATTCGCTGAAGTAGGATCTGTATCTTTTGACCAGAAATGGTTCGTGACATCTGATCTTGGTAAAGAAAAAAATGGTTACTGGGAGGTTCTGCACCGAGTGGATCGTCTTATTAACACGGGAGGAGAAAAAGTGAATCCGGACCTAGTCGAAAAAAACATTTTAGAATTCCCATCGGTCAAATCCTGTCTTGTATCTTCGGAGAAAGATGAAAAATGGGTTGAAAAAGTTGTTGCTTATGTAACTCCCAAGTCCATCTGCAGTAAAGGTTTAAGGCTTTTTCTTGAAGCTCGATTGAAAAAACATGAAGTGCCCAAGAATTTTTATACAATTGATACGATTCAAGACGCCAAGGGCAAAAACTGGAAGCATTGACTCGAATTCAGTCCTTTGTAACTATTTCATCTGCCAGTCCATACTCAATGGCCTCTTCAGCATTAAGATAAAAATCACGGTCCGTATCCTGTTGAATTTTTTCGAGTGGCTGACCAGAAGTCTTGGCAAGGATGCCATTTAATTCCTCCCGAAGTTTTTCCATTTCCTGTGCCTGGATATTTATATCGACAGCGGCTGCGACCATTCTTCCTGTGATAAGGGGTTGGTGAATCAATACCCTGGAATGGGGGTAAAGCAATCGCCTACCCTTGGTTGCTCCGCAAAGTAAGATGGAACCCATACTTGCCGCCATTCCCGTCACTACAACCGCAATCGGTGAGGTAATAAGTTGCATGGTGTCAAAGATAGCCATCCCTGCAGTAATAGATCCTCCGGGTGAGTTAATGTAAAAAGTAATCTCTTTTCCTGGATCCTCGGATTCCAGGAAGAGAAGTTTCTCGGTTAAATCTCTTGCTGAACGGTCGCTAACTTCCCCCCAGAGGAAAATCTTTCGTTGTTCAAGAAACTTGTTTTGAATTTGTTCGGTGACTGAACTGGGCTTTTTATCTTTTTCTTCGTTCATTAAAAACTTTCTATCAAATTTTGATTAAGAGTCGAGCATCTGGATTCTCCGCTCGTGTCTGCCTCCCTCAAACTCGGTAGAGAGCCAGGCGTCAATGATTCCGATTGCCAAATCTTTGGAGACTTGTCGCTCACCGATGGCGAGAACATTAGCATTGTTATGTTTTTTTGCAAGCTTAGCAGTTTCCAATGACCAGCACAATGCACAGCGTACCCCTTTTACTTTATTGGCAGCCATCGCTTCGCCATTTCCGCTACCGCCGAGTACAATTCCATAATCGACTAATGAATTGGCAACCGCTTCTGCCGCGGGTACGATAAATTCGGGATAATCCACGGGCTCTTCGCTAAATGTACCAAAATCTTTGGTTTGGTGACCAAGATTGTGCAAATGTTCTTTGATTGCTTCCTTGTAAAGGAAGCCTGCATGATCTGAACCAAATGCAAAGGAGAGAATTTTTTTATCAGATTCTGACATGGTGTAAAAAAAGAAAGAAGTAAGGAACTCAGATTAAACCCAATTCCATTTTGCCTTCTTCAGAAATCATATCCTGAGTCCATGGAGGATCCCAAACAATTTCAACCTCTGCGTCGTCAATGCCATGAAGTTCTATGACCTTCCCTTTTACATCTTCAGCAATGACCGGGCCCATGCCACAACCGGGTGCGGTAAGGGTGAGATCAACAAATGCAACGCGGCCGCGATCTTCCGTATCTTCGATTTCGACTTTGTAGATTAGGCCCAGATCCACGACATTAACAGGTATCTCGGGATCAAAGACACTTTTAAGGTTTTCCCGAATTTCATCTACATTTGCGGGTTGTCCACCACATTCCTTATTGGGCTTGGAGGCCTCAATGCTTATTTCTCCGAGTGCATCAGCATCCCGTGCAGCAATTCGATACATTCCTTGCAGGGTCATTACGGTGAAATTACCACCAAGTTTGTGGGTAATTGTCACTTTTTCACCGCTTCCCAGGGTGAATTCCTCACCATGAGGAATAAGCGTGGCAATGACATCGCGGGTCAAGGTGACTTCTTCCTGTGGACTCGACATTTTCCAGTAATTTATTTGAAATGAGTATAGACCATTTCCCGAATCCTCTGGGTCAATTCTTCGTCCTGTATTTTCCCAATAATTTCTTCTAAAAAACCCAGTGAGATGAGGGATTCGGCAGACTTTTTTTCAATACCCCTGCTCAGGAGGTAAAATAATTCTTCCTGATTCAGTCGGCTGGTAGTGGCTCCATGGGTGCAACTTACATCATTAGCTAAAATTTCCAGTCCCGGCAGGGAATCGGCTTCAGCATCCCTCGAGAGCAGGAGATTTCGATTTGTTTGAAGGGCATTAGTTTGCTGAGCCTTAGGATCTACTTTTATCAGCCCGGCAAATATTGATTTCGCTTCATCTTGTAGTACATTTTTTGCTAGCAAGTTACTAGAGCAGTGCGGGGCAAAGTGGTATTGTTCGGTCCGCTGATCAAAAAGCTGCTTACCGCGTCCAGAAACAAATGAGAAGTTTTCAAAATTGGCACCAGGTTCCAATAGATTGCCTTTAGTTTCAATGCGACTTTGATTAGCACCCAAATGACACTGGACATTGACTACCAATGAATCGGCGTGAAGATCAAAATTTTCTAGGTTATGAAAACTTGTTCCTTCGGCCATGTTTTGAATGAGGATTCGGTTTAATTTTGCCCCTTTACCGATTTTAAAATGGGTCAAATTAGACAAACCACCTTGAGAAAAAACATTCTCTGAAATGAAATTCTCCACAAGAGTGACTTCTGTAAAATCATCCAATATCACATAATTCTTATGAAAGGTGACGAATCTTTCCTCTGGGCAGGTATGATTGACCAAAAGATGTAGTTTCTGATTTTGGATTCCGGAGACTTTCAGAAAAAAACCATTCGTAAAATAGGTGTTTGTGAGATGATAGGACTGGGTTGCACCAAGATTTGGTCCTTGAATTTCCGCAAAATCTGCAATTAAATCGGGGTTATCCAACAGAATGTTGTCAACGGTGTTCAAAATATTTTGCGGGGAACCAGATGCAGGGTCTAAATTTATAGAATTAGAAGATTCCGAAATACTTTTAAAATGAGAATAACCTAGTCTGCTTTTTGGAGAGAAACGCCAGCGTTCATCCTTTAGACTGACGAGTTCATTCTCCTGTAGAGTCGCCCACGATTCTTTACGAAGGTCCGCCAACCATCCGGGCTCCCATGAGTGGTTGGAAGCAAAACTTTCGAAATAATCTTCCGAAAAAAAAGCGGGAGTAGTCGCAGGATTTTTCTTATCGATTATCATTAACCTACAGAACCTTCCATTTCTAAATCGATGAGTCTTTTGAGTTCCACACTGTACTCCATGGGGAATTCTCGGATTAAATCATTTACAAATCCATTTACGCACATACTCATGGCGTCGCCTTCGGAAAGGCCTCTTTGTTGCATGTAGAAAATTTGTTCCGCACTTACCTTTGATACACTTGCCTCATGTTGCACGCTGTGGTCTTCACCTTGTACTGTGATGGCGGGATAAGTGTCAGTTTGACTGTCGGAATTAATCAACAAGGCATCACATTCGGTGTTGTTTTTGCAGTGCTTTAAATGGCCAGGCATTTGCACTAGTCCCCGATATGTCGACCTGCCTTCGCCAATGGACACTGATTTAGCTATGACATTGCTTGTCGTTTCATCGGCGGCATGAACCATCTTTGCACCAGTATCCTGGTGCTGACCATCATTAGCTAGAGCAATGGAAAGAACTTCCCCGCGGGCTTTCCTGCCTCGAAGGATGACTCCAGGATATTTCATGGTGAGTCGTGAGCCGATATTACAATCAATCCACCTGACTTCTGACTCTTCGTGTGCCATTGCTCTTTTGGTCACAAGATTGAATACATTGTTTGACCAGTTCTGTACGGTCACATATTGAATCTTAGCACCTCTTAATGCAACTAATTCAACCACCGCACTGTGAAGAGTGGACGTTTCAAACTTAGGTGCGGTGCAGCCTTCCATGTAAGTAATTTCAGCACCTTCGTCTGCGATGATTAGGGTTCTTTCAAATTGGCCAAAATTTTCGGCGTTGATGCGGAAGTAAGCTTGAAGGGGTTGTTCAAGTTTTACCCCTGGAGGAACATAAATAAAACTTCCACCGCTGAAAACAGCACTATTAAGAGCAGAGAATTTGTTATCTGATGTGGGAATAACTTTGCCAAACCATTTTTTAAAGATTTCAGGATGATCTTTTAGACCCTCGGTAGAGCCCACGAATATTACCCCTTTCTCTGTAAGATCATCCTTCATTCTAGAGTAAGCCGCTTCGCTATCAAATTGAGCTTCAACCCCGGCCAAAAATTTTCTTTCCTGCTCAGGAATCCCTAGCCTTTCAAAAGTGCTCTTAACATCGTCTGGAACTTCTTCCCATGTACGGCTGGGCATTTGCCCTTTTGATAGGTAATAGCGGATAACATCGAAATCAATATTCTCGAGGTCGTTTGTGGCCCAGTGAGTGGGGAGTCTTTTCTTTTCAAATGTTTGCAAGGCTTTAAGACGAAAGTCTTGAAGCCAGGAATCTTCTTTTTTAACACCAGATATGTATCGTACGACATCTTCGGAGAGCCCGATTCCTGCATCAAATTCGTAATCAGTATTGTAGTGAAAATTACCTTTTTCGCGGTCAACTTCGATTGGGTTAGTTTTTATCATGATTGAAATTTCCTTTTCGTTAGGCAGCCAATTCTTCTTTGATCCAATCGTAGCCTTTACTTTCTAGCTCAGAAGCCAAATCTTTATCTCCTGAGCGGACGATTTTACCCTCCCACATTACATGTACTTTGTCGGGTACGATATAGTCTAAAAGTCGTTGGTAGTGAGTGATAACAAGGAATCCTCGGTTGGAACTACGCATTGAATTGACTCCAGCAGAGACAACCCGTAATGCGTCGATATCCAGTCCACTATCGGTTTCATCTAGGATACAGAATTTCGGATCGAGCATCGCCATTTGTAGAATTTCACATCTTTTTTTCTCCCCACCGGAAAATCCATCGTTCAGAGAGCGTGCGGTGAAATTGCGGTCAATTCCCAGATCGTCCATTTTCTGATAAAGTTTCTTATAGTAATCAACGGCCTTGAACAGTTTACTTTCTTCCATCCTTGCTTGGATGGCCGCTCTTATAAAATTGGCAATAGTTACGCCGGGAACTTCAATCGGGTATTGAAATGCGAGGAAGAGGCCTGCTCTGGATATTTCGTCAGGTTCCATGTCAATCAGATTATGACCGTCTAATTCTGCCGTGCCGTTACGAATATCGTAATTAGGGTGAGCAGCCAATGCCTTGGAGAGGGTACTTTTTCCACTACCATTGGGACCCATGATGGCATGAACTTCTCCGTAAGGAATTTCCAATGAGAAATCATTGAGAATAGGTTTATCTTCGATGTAGACTGATAGATTCTGTACTTTAAGCGTACTCACATTAAGATTGTATTAGTTGTTGGATGGAGTGGTGCCGTGAAATGACAAATCAAATCCGTTATGAGAAAATCCCTTGGGCAGGATTGATTCCAAAGAAATTAAGGTGTCACCTGTGATGGGAAGATCGATGATTTGCCCTGTGTCTGAGCATTTAAAGTGTGCGTGTGGAGATAGGTTCGGGCAGTAGCGTGAGGAAGATCTATCGAGATTTATTTTCTTGACCAGGCCATATTTCACAAATGTTTCAAGGCAATTATAGACAGTCGCAAAGGAAATTTTCGGAAGTTTTTTACGTACCCGTATGAAAATGTCATCTGCCGTCGGATGATCTCTTTTTTCCAGAATTATATCATAAACACACAATCTTTGCTTGGTGGAACGAAGGCCATGTTCCTTAAGGGAGAGCGAAAGGTCGTTAGTTGATAAGTGATTCCTCGATGAATTCATACATATCTTATTAGGCACCTCTGATCCGATCGCAAGTTTAATTAGAATAATTCTAATTAACTTGGGTTTCGTTTAGTAATCAGTGTAAGTGATTAATCCCCAAAGTGCAGATGTTTTGTCCCCGGAAAAATCTCTCCTGTTCCAAATTTCATTGGATCGTAGATGAATCGTTCCAGTTTCAACAGGTTCAAAAGAGTTTCTTGAATGGGAAAGTGCGCCCGCTGCGTTGAAATCTTTTGAAAAATATTTTTTAGGATTCGGCAAAAACTTGCAACCAGATGACATGGAAATGCAAAACAGGGCTACAAAAAAACACTTCAATCTCAGGTTTACAAATTTATTCCGGGACATAACTTTAATTCAATCGGCGTAAATGGGATAGTCAATTTATTTCAAACTATGTTTATTGATTGAGACTGTTGCTTCGATCAAGTAAAAGAGATTGCACGATGGCAAAAGGTGTTTCAATAATCGAAGAAATAGTGGCACTTGCGAAACGCAGGGGTTTTGTATTTCAATCCTCGGAAATCTATGGTGGTCAGAATGGTTTTTTTGACTACGGACCTCTCGGGGTAGAACTCCGTAAAAATATCAAAGATGCCTGGTGGGAAGATATGGTGCGAAGACGGGATGATATGGTTGGTTTGGATTCCGGGATCATTATGAACCCAAAGGTTTGGCAGGCTTCAGGCCATGTAGATGGCTTTACCGACCCGATGGTTGATTGCAAGGAATCTAAAATGAGATACCGTGCAGATCAACTTTTTGCCTCAGAAGTTAAGGTAAGTAACGAAAGTCTTGGTTGGATTTCTCTAATTGAGTCAGAAAATATGCAGGAGGAAGCCGAATCCATGGCTGAATCGATAAAAAGAAAGGCATCTAAGCAGGGATCGCTTGAGCCGGTTAATTTAAGAGCTTACGATGAGCTTTCCCTCGAGGAACAGAGGCTTGTTCCTTCTCCTGCCACCGGAAAACCTGGATCACTTACCCCTCCCAGAGATTTCAACATGATGTTTGAAACCCATGTGGGTGCCCTAAGGGATGGATCATCCTTATGTTATCTGCGACCAGAGACGGCTCAGGGGATTTTCGCAAATTTCAAAAATGTGGTGGATACGGGCCGGGTAAAAATTCCCTTTGGAATAGCTCAGATAGGAAAAGCTTTTCGTAATGAAATAACCCCCCGTAACTTTATTTTCCGCTCACGGGAATTTGAACAAATGGAAATCGAATATTTCATTCCACCGGGTGAAGAACACTGGCCAAAATACCATGCCGATTGGATCCAAACACGAAAGCACTGGTTTTCATCAATCGGATTGACACCTGAATACTTAGGGGAAGAGATTCATCCCGTGCATAAACTCGCTCACTACGCCAAAGCCTGCACAGACATAACTTTCAAGTTTCCTTTCGGAGAACATGAACTGGAAGGTATTGCCGCGAGAGGGAATTTCGACCTTTCTCAGCATCAGGAGCATTCCGGAAAAAATCTTGAGTACTTTGACGAGGAGAGGAAGGAGAAATATCTTCCTCATGTGATCGAGCCGAGTTTGGGTGTCGACCGTACTTTTCTTGCAGTGCTATGCTCCGCGTATTCGGTCGATGAAATTGAAGGCGAGAAAAGGACCGTTCTTCGCTTCCATCCCCGAGTTGCACCGATTAAAGTAGGGATCTTTCCTCTCGTCAAAAACAAACCTGCTTTAGTTGACAGGGCTGTGGAAATTTATAAAAAAATGCAAAAGCGGTGGAATGTTATTTACGATCAATCAGGTGCCATTGGTAGAAGATACAGAAGAATTGATGAAGCCGGAGTCCCTTTTGGTGTAACTGTAGATTTTGAGACAATTGAAGGAGATGGAACGGTTACCGTTCGTAATCGTGACACCACGGAGCAAGAAAGGTTTAAAGTAGAGGAAGCGATTCATATGATTGATAATGAAATAAACCCATAAGCATTTACAATGTGGTCAAATACTTGGTTTTAAAATTATTTTTCATTGAAGGCCTAATGGATCTTCCAGGAATCCATTACCATTTGTAATCTTTTTCTTTGATTCCAATGATTCCATTGCAATCGGAAAGCAATATCAATTTCCTGATCGCAAGGAGGAATATTTTCGGCCATCCTCCATGCAATCCCTGTGACTGCTTCACGACCATTGTGAACAGAGAATTGAAAATGTTCTCCTGAACCAACTAGTTTTGGTTTTCCATTTAATCTCACTTTCTCAATAGCAAGAACAGGCTCGGGGTTCCCCTGGCCAAAAGGGGCCAGCTTTTCAATCTCTACTAGAAGACTCTCCTGCAATTGATTTTGTTGAATAAAAGTATCAATTTCAAAGTGCTGATCAGGAACATTTGTTCCTATCTGTTTTTCAACCGCAATTAAAAAGTTCCTGGTGAATTCTTCTAGGTTTTCTTCTGAAATGCTTAAGCCAACAGCAATCGGATGTCCTCCCCAATGAAGCAGAAAATTCTTGCACTGACTCAGTGCTTGTACCAAATCCAATCCTTTCACCCCTCTACCGGAACCGCGGTATTCTCCATTTTCTGATTTAGCCAGAATCAGGCAGGGTTTTCGTAAAAAACTTGCCAATTTTCCCGCTACTATTCCCACAACCCCTGGGTTCCAATACTCTCCATCTCCGTGAGCGACCAAGGCTACCTTGTCTGCAAACAAATCTTTTGCCTGTGCTTGGGTCTCTTCGGTGAGTTGCGATTCAATGAATTTTCTTTTCTCGTTGTATTCATTCATCTTACAGGCTAATTTTTTGCAACGAATGGCATCCTTTTCCAAAAAGAGGGAAGTTGCGATTGTGGGGTCATCCATTCTGCCGCAGGCATTGATCATGGGTGCCAATTTAAAGGTAATGTCTTCGCTCTTGGGGTATGAGTTCCGGTCTATTTTGCTCTCCTGAACAAGAGCGTTGAGACCTGTTGATGGGTTGAAGCCCAAATGTTTGAGCCCGAATTTGGTTATAATTCTATTTTCTTTTTGCAAGGGGACTAAATCTGCAATGGTTCCTAAAGCTGAAAGAGGCAGATATTCTTTGAGGTCAATTTTTTCTGGGATATTGAAGCCTGCTCTCTTCAAGCTTTTGATAATCCCATGGGCCAACTTGAAGGCCAGACCCGCAGTGCAAAGATTAAACCAATTGGCTTCGGGGTCATCAAGTAAGTGAGGATTTAAAATAATTGGAATATTCGAAACCTCTTCCTTTGCCTGATGATGATCAACCACAATTAGGTCAATCCCTGATTCATGGAGGAAAACCGCTTCCTCCACAGAATTGGTTCCACAATCGAGTGCAATCACCAGGGAAAACGCTTTTTTCTTCAGACCTCTTTTGAGCACAGCAATGGTCAACCCATACCCTTCGTCTTTTCTTCTGGGGATGATCAGGCTCGATTGGCCTCCCAAATCTGTGAGGATTTTCTGTAGAATACTTACAGACGAGATTCCATCCACATCATAATCTCCAACCAAAAGTATTTTTTCTTTTCTCTTAATTGCATCTTTGATCCGTTCGACAGCCTGTTCCATGTTGGTTATATCAAAAGGATCTTGTAAATGTGCCAGTTTGGGACTGATGAAATTTTCCGCTTCAGTAACCGATTCTATTTTTCTTCCCGCGAGAAGTTTAGATAACAGAGGTGCTAAGTTTAAGGCTGTTTCGAATAATCTTGCGGATTCCCGGTCATAAGATTTTTCCTGCCATATTATAGCAGGGCTTTTCATCTCTGCGAAATAAATAAATCCTTATTTGGAAGTGGAAGTCTGCCAATCATATTTAGGCAAGATCTCGCCTTCTTCGACGTGTTTACGGTCGCCTTTATGCCAAAAGTAGAAAATCGGACTGGCAATAAAGATGGAGGAGAAAGTTCCAGTCACGATTCCGATGACAAAAACAAATGCAAAATCGTTGATGATTCCTGCTCCGAAAATCCATAGTGATATAGCAGCCAAAAGAGTGGTAAAACTGGTAATGATTGATCGTGAAAGAACACGATTGATCGCAATTAAAATGATTTTCTTGAGATTGGTCACGGGGTTCAGTTCAAGTTCCTCCCTTATGCGGTCAAAAACCACAATAGTGTCATTGATTGAGTAGCCAACGATCATCAAAATGGATGCAATCATGGGTGCAGTAAACTGCCCTGAACAAAGTGTTCCTCCTGAAATAGTTCCAAGTAAAACAAAGAGCCCGATGGTCATGAGCACATCGTGTACCGTGGCAACAACCGCACCAATTGCATATCCCATTTCAAAACGGATTGCCACATAAAGTAGGATACCAAGGAGGGCGACTAGAACAGAGGAGATTGCATCACTTGTAATTTGATCGCTCACCGAAGCTCCGATATTGCTTAGACCTTCCTCCACCAATTCAGCTGCGGGGAATTGAGATTGTAAGAGTGAAAGGGCTTCACGACTTTTACCTACTTCGCTTTGCAAAACCAGACGGGAAGCTTCATCCCCGGAACCAACTTCGGAACGATAAACATGCTGCACTTCTCCGACTTCGGGGGCACTGGCGAAAGTAGTCTCCAAGTCTCCCGCGTCTATCTTTTGAGAAAAAGAAACGATACTTTCTTCGCCGCCACGAAAATCAATTCCCAGAATTTGGTCCTTTTTTGAATAAATTGAAATGATGCCCACGGCAACCACAACCCAAGAAACAAAGAAAGCAACCTTACGATATTTATGAAAATCAATTTCTTTCCGCGGGTTGCTCTTGGCAATGGTACTGAGGCTGATCAAATTTTTGACCCCAGATGAGATGAGTATGGTAAGCAAGAGCCGACTTATAAAGAGGGCACAGAAAACGGATGTTACAATACCAATGGCCAGAGTTATCCCGAACCCTTTGACTGGACCAGTCCCTAGCCATATCAAAATACTGGCAGTAATCAAGGTGGTGAAATTCGCGTCAATGATGGTGGAGAAAGCTTTTTCATAGCCTCCAAGTAATGCATTTTCGGAGCTTTTGCCTGCTTTTAATTCTTCTCGGATTCTTTCAAAAATAAGAATATTAGCATCCACTGCCATACCAATGGTTAGTACCAGAGCAGCCATACCGGGTAGGGTAAAAGTGGCTTGGAAAATTCCGGCCAAACAGGCAATCACCAAGAGGACATTGGTGCCAACGGAGAAAACGGCCACCAGCCCTCCTGCTTTATAGTAAACCACCATGAAAGCAATCACGAGTACGGCACCCAATATGCAAGCCTGTAAGCTACTACTCAGTGCACCCGATGCAAGAGTCGGGGAAACTTCGTATTTCTCTCCTATCTCAAGGGAGACTTTGAGGGGATTATTAAGAATATCGGAGAGCATTTTGGCTTCCCGCTGATTAAAGTTTCCTTCAATAACCGCACTCCCCCCATCAATTTTTTGTCTTACCGACGGAGCACTTTCCAACTGACCATCCAAAACAATTGCCATTCTGCCAGGTTGACCTGTGACAGGATCTGACATTTGAGCAACTTCTCCGGTAAGATTAGCAAAAATTTGGGCTCCCTCGGAAGTAAAATCAAGCCCGACTTCCCAGCCTCCCATTTGATCCTGACGCGGATAAGCTTTATCAATGATCTCACCGTCTGCTGACCACAAACGCCTTACCCAAATGGGCCTTTCATTTGGTTCGGCATCACCACGCAGCATTGCAACATAAGGGATGCCTTCATCATCGGTCCATGTTTCCCCGGCTTGAGGGGGTGGTGCATTGGAATCGACATTGACAATACGAAATTCCAACTTAGCCGGTTTTTGGAGGTCTTCAACCATACCGGGGTCTTGTTTGGTAGTCAGGTCAGGTATTTGAATCTCGATAGCGTTATCGCCTTTCTTGCG
Source organism: uncultured Verrucomicrobiota bacterium (assembly GCA_902615835.1). Lineage (GTDB taxonomy): Bacteria > Verrucomicrobiota > Verrucomicrobiia > Opitutales > Seribacteraceae > Seribacter. The sequence goes on along the minus strand of CACMQL010000011.1, from coordinate 17,827 downwards.
GACTAGAGTCTCGGCCACTCCAAATGCATTCAGACGGTCGCTCATAATATCGACAACCTTGTCCATAGGCGATACCCCTCCACTTGGAGAATTATCACTTTCGTTCAGGTCTGTGACTTCCATGGTAAAGGCAATTCCCCCCCGGAGGTCTAATCCTTTCTTGATGGCTGCCTGAGAACCTCGGAGAAGCGAACGAAGAACCAACTCATTTCTTTTTTCACGATCTTTGACATGACTTACACGAATACCTGGCTTTACTAAAACCGGAAGAATACGGGATGCAACCGTACCCAAGACTCCTTCGGGGGCTTTAAAATACGCAGAGTAGTCTAATTGGTTAGTGGTACCAAAATCACGAAGAGCCCGGAAATCGATTGCTTGTTCATTGGGTAACTGCCTGCGGAGGGTGTCGATCACTTCGTCGAAAGATTCATAACCGATATGGTTGGATGAATTTGCATCGGTTGTAACTTGGCTTTGGGCGTATTCTCCGAGTTCTCGATCTTCAAAGGGGGATATGAGCCCAAGACTTATGAAAAACAGTAATACTACAAAAAGAAGTTTCCAAACTTGATTCTTATTCATGGTGCTATCAATTAGGTTCCCGTAATCGGGAAAAAAGGTAACGATCTTTTACTCGACTTTTGCAGAGACGGCGTCTTTGGCCACTTCCACTTTCACATTTTCTGCAATCTGTACGACAACCCGATCATCTTTAACTCCGGTAATCTTACCAAATACTCCTCCGATCGTTTTGACATTATCCCCTTTTTCAAGAGCGTTAATCATTTTTTGGTGCTGTTTTTGTTTTTTCCTTTGCGGAGCAATCAATAGAAAGTAGAAAGCAACAAAAATAAGAATCATGGGCAAGAATCCCATAAGACCCGCTCCTCCCGATTCACCGGGTGGCGGGGCCATAGCAATAGTGTGTAAAAATGAGGTGAGGTCAGTCTGATCCATATTAAAGCAAATAAATAAAACCTTATTCCTTAGTCTTGGCAAGCATCGATAGGTTGAACTATGGGCGAATTTCTCTAAGCACATATGTCAGATTCAGGATAATTCGGCCTTAATTATACGAATGACTCGTTGAGAAAAGGGAATGCTTATACCATTATCTTTAAAAATGATTCCAAATCCTTAAGGCACTACACTTCGGACATATCAACTCCGTTGGAAGGACCATTGATCCAGAAACGCAATTCGAGATCATTGGCGTTTTCGTGAAAACCAGTATCTGTGAATTAAGCTCTGAACACTAAAGGGTTTTGCTGGAAACCTTAGCTGAATCTAGGCACAATTTAATCAAATCATTTGGGTTTGCACCCTTTGAAATACCAATCGGCACCAGTACCCGCACATTACGATCGCTTAAGGACCAGTTGATTACGGGGTTAATAATCAAATCTTCATTTTGGATAAGATGCTCTTCTCCATCCCTTGTAATTATCGAAGCATAAACTGCCTGAAATAAATTAATCGACCCGTATGTTCCTTCGATTTCGATCACATCTCTTTGTCTTAATCAAATGGTCGATCAGAAGAATCAATGAGTTTACCAAATTAGAGACGACTTTTTAGAAAATCCCATGCCTTGACCTATTGCAGTGACAAGAATTGCAAAGGAGGACAAATTCATTCTGAGTGTAGAAAGAGCAATGGCAAAGCTCATCAACAACATAATCGATCGGAAATTATTTATTAATAGTGTCTGTAGCGAAGGTCGAATATGTGGGAATTCTTTGATCCTTTTTTCTTCTTCACTACCAGAAGATGAGGTTTTTAAGATAGAAGTAAGTACTTCGAATTCCAATATCATTAGAGAAATGATAGCCAATAAAGCAATAGTAATCTCAAATCCATGTTGATTAGGGGCAAATGTACTGTTTGCTAATAAATCTGATTTATCGGTGATCCGAGATTATGACTTATTTTTGATAGGGGGTAGGCAATTTAAATCTGCATTGATTGATACTGTTTCTAAGCGGACAACGAAATAACTAATTGGAGACATCCGATTAGAAATCCCAAAATTGCTCCAACTAATTCAATGAACTTAAATTCTTTCTTCATCAATTGATTGAGCAGTTTTTCTAATTTTTCTGACGAAAAAGCGTTAACCCTTTCCTTCACCATTGCCTCAACATTTAGATTTTCTTCAAGTTTTTCTCCCATGCCCTGAGAGGTGGCTGACAAAAAATCTTTGAGTTCATTCTTAAAAAGTCCGGTCACCTTTTCCACCATCTCATCGGTTAGGAACATCGCGAGCATCGGAAATGCCTGTACCAACTTGTTCCTAATCGTCATCTCTATTCTCTTTCCCACTTCGTTCATGGCCTCATCACTGATGGCAAATTCTTTTATTTTTGCTGAAACATCTGAAACAGAAAAAAGTTCATCTGCGACCAATTGGCCAAGTTTTTTGGCAAGGACGTTTTGTCGCTTTGGGAAAACTCCGTGAAAAGTAATTCCGACAATTTTCTTTGGCTCTTTAGGGTGGAAGAGCATTTTGACTGCGATGTAATTTGTCATCCAACCGATCAGTGCGGCAATTAGAGGGAGCAGGAAGAGAAGCCAGTGGATTTCGTTAGCTGTTTGCATCTTCGATGTTGTCTAAAAGGGAGGGAAATAGGTTAGAATAATTGATCACACAAAGAAGTGTGTTGCTTAGGTGTTCGATTTAGTATCTATATAGGACATGTGCAAGATTCTTATAGCTACTGTTTTACTGGCTTTTACCTCCTGCACTCAAGTGGTCACTGTTCCTGTTCGCACCTTATTTGATATGCCTTCTAAGGTAGAGCGAGTGAAAACCACATCCACTCACGATCTTACTAAAGATTCTGATATAACTTCTAACCTGGACTAATCCAAGTTATTGGGAAATCTTTTCCCTTAAGGATTACCTTCTTCTTCTGCCACCAAAAGAAACTTGCTTACCAAACCCTCGGTTTCTTTTTTTGGAAATCTCAGGGCTTGCTGGTGCCAGGCTTGAGGGTTCATCTCGGTAGTTGAATTCATGGACAAATTTTCTGGGGAGCGGGTTACCCAATAGTTTTTCAATTGAGTCAACCATTGATAATTCGTCAGGTTTGCACAAGGTAAAGGCTTCTCCCTCGGATCTTGCTCTTCCTGTCCGGCCAATACGGTGGACATAGTCTTCAGAATGCTGAGGTACATCATAATTGATCACATGGGTAACATTGGAAATATCCAATCCCCGCGAGGCGACATCGGTAGCACAAAGGATTTTCACTTCTCCACCTTTGAATTCCTCGAGTGCTTTGGAACGATCTCGTTGTTTTAAGTCGGAATGAAGCACTCGGACAGTTTGTCCATGTTCAGTAAGCCATCTGCTGATCTTATCGGTGCCCCGTCGCGTTTGGAAAAAAATGATCAGGCTCTCGAATTTAATTTTCTTTAATAAAGCGATCAATAGGTCGAACTTTTGGATCGCAGGAACCGGATACAAGGCATGGCTGACAGTATCGGCAGCCGAAATTTTAATATCTATTTTGGCTTCGGCGGGGTTGTCTAATGCCCATTTTGATAGCCTCCTGACTGAATCGGGAATGGTGGCGGAGAAGAAGAGCGTTTGTCTAGATTTTGGGGTTTTCTGAATAATCTTGGTTACATCTTCGACAAAGCCCATGTCCAGCATCCGATCAACTTCATCTAGAATCAGAATTTCGATTTTTCTGAGATTGAGGTTTCCTTGGCTTAAATGATCAAGCAGTCTACCTGGTGTGGCAACAATGATATCGGGTTCGTTTCCCAGTTGTTCCAATTGCTTGCCATATTTTACTCCCCCGTAAAGCAGGGCCATTCGTAGAGCGAGAAATTTTCCATATTTTTTGAAGTTCTCTTCTATTTGAATGGCAAGTTCACGGGTTGGAGCCAAGGCTAAGAGTCGGCAACCTCCATGCTTTTCGAGTCGATGTAGGCTTGGTAGGGCAAAAGCGGCCGTTTTTCCGGTTCCCGTCTGAGCGGATCCCACCAAGTCACGACCCTCTAAAATTGGGGGGATTGACATTTTTTGGATCGGGGTTGGGTCTTCATAACCCATTTCTTTGATCGCTTTAAGCAGGGGAGGGCATAAACCCAGTTCTTTAAAATTCATTATAACTTTTTCGTGAGAAGATTTTCTTCTCGTAATCGCAAGTGTAATCTAAATCTTAATTTTACAAAATGGGCGAGGACAAAGAACAAGAACAATATCGTGGAAGATTGGCACCGACCCCATCTGGTTACTTACACGAAGGTAATATCAAGACTTTTCAGGTTGCGATGCAACGAGCCATAAATGCACAAGGGAAACTTTTATTGCGCATGGATGATTTGGACTCTGCCAGATGTAAACAGGTGTATTTTGATGCCTGTGTCGAAGATTTAAGGAGTGCCGGATTATGCTGGGATAAATTACCCGACATGCAGGAGGCAAAAGGGATTTACAGGCAAAGCTACCGCAGGCATTTTTATGAAGAGGCACTTCAAGAGTTAATTAAAACCGGGTTGATTTACCCGTGTAATCGAACTCGAAGTGAAATTCGGAAGGCTGGAATAAAAAGCCATTCCGGGGAGGAGTATTTATTTCCCGAAAAGTGGAGAGGTCGCTATGATAACCAAACTGACGATCACAATCAAATTAATCAAAATTGGAGGATTGGTACGAATTGGGGAGACCGAATCGCATTTTATGATGGGAGGCTCGGAAAACTTAATTTTGAAATGGGAAAAGATTTTTCAGATTTTTTAGTTTGGCGAAAAGATGGAATACCAGCTTACGAATTTGCCACTGTGGTGGATGATCACTTGATGGGAATAACTGAAATTGTAAGAGGAGAAGACTTGCTTGTTTCAAGTGCCAGGCAATGTTTACTTTTTGATGTTCTTAAGTACACGAGACCGAAATTTTTTCATTGTTCGTTATCTGTTGGCAAAGATGGGACAAAATTATCGAAGTCATCGAGATTAATCCCTAGTCTCTTTCCTTCCTGCTAAGATTGCCTTGGCTTTGGCCTGTGATAAGAATTCGTACTGTGCGTGTAGTCTCGCAAAAATATAGCCCCGCCATCCGTCCAAGATTCCTTTTTGCCAAAAATATACATAAAGAAAGCGAAGGGTTGGACGAAACGGCAATTTTCGAAAAATCTTTCTTAATCTACGCTTTCCTTTGACTCCATCGTGCTGAAGAGCCGTTTCATCGTCTTCAGCAGAACTTTCAACCACGGCTTCCCAGTTGGAGTATCGGTTATGCTTTTCAATAAAGCTATCTATACTGGGAAATGCATAATGATCCATGATTGAATTGAGTTTTCCGGTAGTACCTTTGACCACCACATGCTCGTGAATCTCGTTGTCGCCACTATTTGTGTTTAGCTCGGTTACTTTTTCATATCGTCCGAACTTATGTTTGAATAGACGTAGATTCCAATTTGGGAAATAAGCGTGCTTGAGAGGTTTCTCCAAAAAGAAATACCTACGATTTATCCAATACCCAGAATGTTTTTCAATCGGGTTAGAAACAATGTTCCTGATTTCTTCTTCCGCTTCGGGAGGTAGACATTCATCAGCATCCAGAATTAAGACCCATTCATGCGAAAATGGAAGATTGTCCAATGCCCAATTCTTTTTCTTTGGCCATCCTCCCATGTACTCGAATTGCACGACAGTTGCTCCATGCTCTTGAGCGATTTTTGTCGTGCGATCGTTACTTTGCGAATCAACTACAAATATCTCATCTACCCAAGATACCGACTGTAAGCATCTATCTAAATTAGCTTCCTCGTTTTTAACAGGAACAAACAAACAGATAGGAACCTTGGTACCTTCAGTCATCAATTAATCAATTTTTCAATAGAAGCTTCTTCTATGGACCCCTTTGGATGCCAAGCGAAAAGGTTGGTTGTTTGAGAATCTATGGAAGTATGTCGATCAGCATCCAGTAATTTATAGCCAATCTCACTCAATATTTTTGTTATATTCTCCTGCTTTGGTGGGAACGATTCAATAATCATAAGTGGTTTATATTTTTTTATGGTTTTTAAACCACCTTGAATTACTTCATACTCATGGCCTTCAACATCGATTTTGACGAGTCCTGGATGATTGTCGTTTCCAACGATTTCATCCATTTTTTTTGTTTCAACTGTAATCTTTTTTGACTTTCCGTTAAGATATTGTTCAATCCAAGGAGAAGTTTTCTGCGAAATGGATCCAGTTGCAGATGTTAAATGGTCTTGAAAAAAGCCAGTATGTGCGGATCGGTTACTCAGTGCAAAGGGATAAATTTTGATGTTTTGTAAGTTATTCCTTTCACAAGTCATATTCAAAAGCTCGAGGTTCATAGGATCAGGCTCAAATGAAAAAATCTTGAGCTTTGTTTGTAGTTTGTGAACTTCCCAAGAGTAGAGACCGACATTCGCACCTACATCTAGAAAGCAAATAGGTAAATTCTTTAGTTTTAATTCTAAGCAGATTTTAATTGTAAGTTTCCGAATGTTCGGTTCTAACTTATTTTTACCAAGTAAGATCGATGCATGAGTTAATGGTCTGAGTGCCACTGAATGATCGAAACCAAGATTGCAAAGTTTAGGCTTGTTAATGGTAGTTGTCATTAAGTAACGAAAAATTTTTGTTTTTCTTAAACTGTGTAAGGGTGCTTTAACTAAAAGCATAAAAATCGAATATATATCTATTTTTTAATCAATCGCTGATAGAGATTGTAATATTCTTCTTGGCATTGCTTATTTGTTGGTAACGAAACTTTATGACTTCGCATGTTTTGTTTTTGTAGAACTTCAGAAACCAGTTTGTTAATTGAACTTTGATCTTTTGGATTAACATAGCGGGCATTTTTACCAAGTAAATCATGGATGGCTCCAGTTTTCGTACATATCACTGGGCAGCCCGAGAGAGCAGCTTCGAGCGGGGGCCAACCAAATCCCTCTATATGCGATGGGAAAATTAAAAATTCAGCATTGATGTAAAGCTCCTGCAAGACTTGATCGGAGGCATTAGTTACAGAAATAATATCTTTAGTGTTATTATCCAACCATTTTTTAAGACTGGCATCGATCTCATCTGCTTGTGGAGATGGCCCGACTAAAACCAATTTTAAATTATCGGAATAGTTTTGATGTTTTGCGAATTGAAAAGCTTGGAATACTGCTTTGCGATTTTTATACCATGCAGCGCTACCAACATGTAAGATAAAACGAGTGCTTAGTATATTAAATGATAATTTTTCCTCTTTATATTTTGGGCTTTTTGCATTTTCTATTTTGAATTCAGTTCCCATGTAAATCACTTTTGAATGCAATAAAGATGAGGGAATGATGCGGTTTAGATCGTTTTTGGTTTGTTCAGAGTCACATGCATAATAGTCTGCTATTTTGAGTGATTTATGAATCCATGATTGGAGTATTTTACCAGTCTTTGATACTTTTGGAGCTTTTTTAAATTCATTTTTTGCTTGGCGGATTGCGATTAAGTCGTGACAGGTAATGAGAACTGGTGCATTTGACTGCTTTTTTATTTGCGGTGTATAGATTGCATTCGACTGATCAATTATATGAACTATGTCATAATTTTTCCGTAAATAATATTTTATTCTTTTTATAAATATTAGATATTTATCAATATATGATGCCCATTTCTTAACATTGCTTTTATGTAGTAGATTAGAGATTACAGGCTTAGGGTAAAATTCATCTATTAAAAAATCTGAATTAGTTGCAGTTAGTATTTTTGCAACTTTTAACATGCTAAATTGATTATCCAATCTGAAGTTTGATAATAGAAGAATCTTATTTTTTCTGTTCAAACAATTTAGTCCTTTGTTGAAGCCAAGCATAGACCAGTACCAAAGGCTGCAAATCCTAAAGTTGTGGGTTGTCCGTATAGTCCTGTGAGTAAAATTGGACCGCAAGCACCAAATAAAAAAATTGGTAGGTAGTTCCCTTTTTTTATCGATTTAATGGTTTCAAATAAAAGATCTTTTGTTATCCAGATTCTCCAAAATAAAAATGCACAGCCAATTATCATACCATTTTCAATTATGGGTTGTGACCATGCAGTTTCCACAAAGCCTATACTTGTCGAGATTCCAAATCTAGCTGCAAGTGCAGTACCCGCACGAGTCGCACTGCCAATGCCCTCTAGTCCAAAAAGGTCTACCCAACTAAGCATGTAAGGAGCTTTAAAAATTTCAAGGTAACGAAGAAAATACGCTTCTACAGGATTCCCTTCTACATTAGCTGCTTCTTCAAAACGCATGCCTAAAAATTCAATTCCTTCCTGAAATAAATTAATCTGTGAATATAAAAAAAATGTAGTTACAGCTAGACCAAGTACCGACGCAGAAATTTTTCCGAACTCTGAAGGCTTGTAATATGCTAAAAAAGCAAAGCACGCAACGACTTGTAGGCATTCAGCAATTACTGACCTACTTCCAGCAGTAACCATTGCCAATAGAGCAGAGCCAGCCCCAATATAAACCATCCACATCGGTAATTTATTTTTACTTATAAAGCCGTATATTACGAATGCTATAGCGAATGCATAAAAGTATACTATTCCCGTAACAAACGAAAAGGTTCCTGAAGCTCTAAGTTTACCACCAGAAGTTTCCAATTGAAAACCAGTTCCACCTGCACCAACATTTAGCACTCCTTCTTTTTCTGCTTGGAACTGCTCAGTTACAAGATAAGTCATAAAGAAACCAGAAAGTAATATTACTTTACCAAATTTCAGTACATCTTCCTTGTCTAATGATTTCCACATCACGAAAATAAGCGGCATGTGCAAATAATTAGTGTGTATACCATAAAAAATTATAGCCGGATGTGTTTGATTAATTAATAGAGATGTAAAGCATGCTAGAAATGTTAATTTCCCTAAAAAACTAATATATTTATTTTGATTAAATAAAATACTTTCTTTCAAGGCTAAATAATAGATCCAAATTACGATTGGATCCCTTATGATTAGAAAAGCCTGAGATAAATTAGGTAAAAACCATTTACGAAAAGCACCCTCGGTTAGAAGTAAAATAAAATATACCCAAATAAGCTTTTTGATAAATGAGTAATCGTTAATTATCGGTGAATGTAAATTACCACTTATTTTTTTGTTAATGGGTAATTCTTTATTATTATACATTTATTAAAAGAGAAGTTTTATTCTTTTATTGACGATGATAAAGAAATAATTCTTCTAGCATATTCTTTCCAGGAATATTCTGCTGCTTTTTTTTGACAAATTTTGATTCTATCCCGTCTGTTAATTTTACTGTCTAACAATAGTGAAATCTTTTCTGCTATTTTGTCTGGGGATCGAATGGGGATAAGGAAACCGGTTTTACCTTCATCAATTAAATCTTCACCTCCCGCATTAGAAGTTGTAATGATCGGCATTCCACATGATAAAGCTTCTTGCTGCACTAATGCTCTACCTTCTACAATGGATGGCATCAGAAGAGCATCATGCCAGCTCATTATTTTTCTTACATTGAAATTTGAGCAGGGTTGAAAGTAATTAAAGGAGTCAAACCTCTTTCGATAAAATTCCATTTGCATTGCAGGTTTGCCTAGAATTGAGAGCTCTATTGGTAATCCCGAGAGTAATTTCATAGCAGAAAAAATGTCAGCTAATCCTTTTCTCTGAGTCATCGAACCAACAAAAAGGATCTTCAACACTTTCTTTTTATCTTTGCTATTTACGACTGGGCGTTTGAAAATTTCAGGGCTTCCAAATGGAGATACCAAACAAATTTTTTTTTGTCTGATTTCTTGCGGAATTGACTCTAATACAAAATTACTCGGACAAGTTATACAATTTGATAATTCAAGTTCTTTTTCTTTTCTGATCAATTTCTCTTCTGACTCATTTTTGTTTTCCATGGTTTCTGCCCAATCTGGATATCTTTCGGCTTCTTCAGAGAGGAGTCTTCTGGTTGTCATCCAATGAGCAATAGGTAATTCATAAGAACATACTATGCCATGGTCTCTTGCTTTAATAAAAGTTTGGAATGAACAGTCTTCGTAAGAGTGAACAATGTCAGGTTTATGTTTATTCAGATTAAATGATACATGCTTATCAAACTTTTCATACATTTTATCATTAGCAGATATTCTTGTTTTGTAGTCTCCCTTCGTCGGGTTAGCTAACCTAAATAATTCACCCCAAACTTTTCTTTCTATATATTTGTTTGGAATATTATAAACTCTTCTGCCTAAAGCTTGAAAAACTGAGTCATTGCCAAAGCCAATGGTTGTAAAAAGTTTTTCAAGATTTGCTTGCTTCAAAAGCTCCTCTACTAATGCCTGAACAAAGTTATTTCCTGTTGGATGCGATACTAAAAACTTTGGTTTCACTTGTAGAAATTTTGTTTGAGAAGCTGTTGGTAACTTTCTGAGTATTCCTTTAAAGGCTTTACATAATCGAATAGTCCTTCTTTTGATAGATTTGCCTTCTTTGCATATTCATGATCTTTCATTTCGACGGCAACTTTTAGGCAACTCATAAGGGACTCGACATCCCCCGGTTCGCAAAATAAAGAATGCTTGCCGGCCGTTTCTCTTACTCCACCATCAGTGGAAGCAATACAAGGAACACCAACTGACCTTGCTTCTAACGGAGTGAGTCCTAAATCTTCTTTTGTGTGCGGAGGTGTCACCATCCATTTTGCTTCGCGGGTGTAGCGGTGCCTTTCAGATTCGCTGACAAACCCCGGCACTTGTACACCTTGTATTCCCTTAACTTGAATCGTATTTAAAACTTCTTCCCGTAAGGGGCCGTCTCCAATCATCGTTAGCGGCCATTTTCGTGGGTCCGCTCCTAGTCTGGCGTATGCTTCTAGCAAAATACGAATTCCCTTGTTGGGTACCCATCTTCCGATGAATAAAAATCCCTTTCTTTTGTCGGGGATTGTTTCACCTTGGGGCATTCTGGACATTACAGGCAGGCGAGCACTTCCTTCTCGCCTTTTTTTTTCCCAACTATCCCAGACAAACTCGGAAATATACCACCTTCTTTCTGCTTGGGTTACTGCCCACCTCCACGCCAAAAGTCTCGGATGAATACCCTTTCTTCGCCAGTTGTATATGGTCATTACGCAGGGTTTGCTAAACTTTTTGGCATACCATACTCCTTCCACCATGGGGTTGTGGAGATGAACGAGGTTACATTCTCGTATTTTACTCTTGATTACTGAAGCTTTTGGGGATACGGCTATGCTGGTAAATAGTTTCCTTTTTTCTTCTGACCAGGATAAACGGATTTCGTTTTCGTTTCTTTGGATCGATCCATCGTCCATAAACCCGGTAACTTTCTTTCTAAGTAAACAAACCGATGCACCCCTATGGATCAGATCTTCAATCAAGGTCAGGCAAAAAGTTTCAATTCCCCCAAACTTGCCAAGACAAGGAGCAAGCATCAGAATTTTGAGGTTGGATAGATCAGCCATCTACCAAAGATTCAACCTTGTATTCTTCCACCTTATCATTTGTTTAATTGAGTAGCCATAAATATTTTGATCTTCACATTTTTCAAAGCGGGGTGCTATTGGACGAGTATTTTTAAGATGTTCGTTATCTCTTGGATCGAGCTTTTCCATCCAATTCTTCCGGTATGAGCCTATAAGGTGTACCGCAAATGTATCTTCATAAATTTTGGCATTAGGGTATAGGTTAGGTAGCAGTCTTGGGCAAACGGTTTTAGACTCACATAGATTAGCTAGTCCAGCCTGAGCGGTTGGCATAATCCATTCAGGGATTTGGTGAAGATGATTTTTGCCGAGAAACCATTCTAGGTAATCCCAGTCGATTGCCGTTTTATCCCAAAACACTAACCCTGTGGTGATCCCCTTAACTACTTGTGGACATTTTTTACCTGCAAGCATTTGCCAAGGGCGAAAAGAATAGGCGTCCCACTGAGTATCCTTGAGGAAAATGGCTCCATTTTTTACCTGCTTTCGGTCAAATAATCCTGAGAAGGGGCGAAGAAAGAGAATATCGGCATCAAGATAAAAACTGATCGGTTCATATGGAAATGCGTAAATAGGATCAAAGAACTCAATTCCCCAAATAGAATCCTTTCGAACCTTTTGGCAGTTTGGTCTGCCTTGCAGGTAATCCAATACTCGGCTTGTGTTTTCAGATGAGTCGGTGATGGTAAGCATCGTTCCATCCAGTTCGGAATGGATGACATCTGTTTCTTCTTGAGAGAGGGATCCATCCGTGTGTAGTTGGAGGTCAATGCGTTCTTTGCAAAATGTAATGAGTGATTTTAAGCAGCGAAGATAAAAGGGTAATTGAAGGCTGCCAATGAGTGATTGTACAATAATTTTCCCATCCTCTTTTACCTCCATTTAGTTCTCTTCCCGGAACCACTTTTGAACAATGGAAATAATATGTTCGATCGAATCTTTCGATAGTTCCGGGTACATCGGGAGGGTAAGGTTATTTTGATAGAACAGATCAGTAACCGGCAGGTTGTCCCCTCCGCGGATTCTTTGGGCATAGGCGATGTGTTGGTGTACTGCCAAGGGATAATGCAGGCTTGCCCCAATTTGGTTGTTTCGCAGGTATTCCATTAATTCATTTCTTCGATCACATTCAATCACATATAGATGCATTGCATGGAGCTCAGTATTAGCTAAAACGGGTAAGGTAATGGGTAAATCTTTAAAAGCCTCATTGTAGCTTAGTGCGATTGCTCTGCGTTTGGCATTGTCATCAGCGAGGTGTTGTAGCTTGACCCGTAAGATGGCTGCCTGAAGCTCATCAAGTCTCGAATTAAAACCAGGTATGATACTTTCTCTCGCTTCGTTCCATCCGTACTGTCGAAGAGATTTTATCTTTTCGGCAAACTCTTTGGATCGGCAAAGAATCACACCACCATCTCCCGTACCCCCCAGATTTTTAGTCGGATAAGAGCTGTAAGCGGACATGTCTGCAAAGGTGCCAACTTTTTGTCCCTGGATCTCAGCACCATGAGCCTGCGAGCAATCCTCTATTAACGATAAATTATGGGCTTTGGCAACCTCCAAGATACTGTGCATTTCAGCTGGTTGCCCATAAATATGAACCGGCATGATCGCACGGGTCTTGGTAGTCACTCTCTCATCAATTGACTTGGGTGTAATGCATCTTGTTTTCGGATCGATATCTGCAAAAACCGGGGTGCATCCTGCCTGTTCAATCCCCGCAACCGTGGCTACTGCAGTGTGGGACGGGGTGATAACCTCGTCTCCAATCCCTAATCCAATTCCTCTGAGGCAAAGGGCTATGGCATCGGTTCCATTGGCAACTCCAATGGCATGTAAATCTTTGCCATGAAACGATGCGAATTCCTTTTCAAACTCTTCGACTTCATTGCCTAGTACATACCGCCCAGAATCGAGTACCCGCTTGATCGCTTGATCAATTTCAGACTTATGGACTTGGTAAGAAGCCGATGGGTCACCAAAGGGTATCATTGGTAATGGCTAAATGTAATGTTCAATTTCGCTTCGGAAATACTCCAAAGACCGTTGGATCCCTTCTTCAAAACTTACTTTGGGTTCCCATCTAAATTGATCACGAAAGGTAGAGTAATCGCAGATAAAATCTCCCACATCGATCGCTTTTCTGTCTTCAGGAAAAGGAATCATTTGATAATCACCACCTTCGATCTGCTGGCACATAATCTTTGCCGTGTCCTCAAGACTGAGTGGGTCGGGGGCTCCTAAATTATAGACCTTGCCGACGGCATTTTCCTCGGTTGCTGCAATCAGCAAGGCATCCAGCACATCCTCGACATAGTTGTAGTCCCTGCGCTGCTTTCCATCCCCAAAGACCTGAATCGGTTTTCCTTCGAGCAGGTTTCTTATCCAAATGCCCAAAAAGGTTTGCCTGGCATCTTTGATACGCATCCTTGATCCGTAAGTATTGGTTAGACGGAGAACGGACGATGCAATGCCATATACCTTTTGGTAGAGAATATGGTACTGTTCTCCAGCAATCTTATTGATTCCATTTACATCAACTGGATTCTGGGGATGTTTTTCATTAACGGGCAAGTACTTGGGCTTTCCATAAATCTGGCGGGTGCTGGCAAAGACAACTCGAATTTCAGGATTGGATTTACGGCAAGCCTCCAAAATAGATAGTTGAGCTTTCGCATTGATGTCCAAATCTGTAATCGGGTCGTGCATTGAGTCCAAATGACTTGTCTGACCCGCTAAGTTGAACAGGTAATCATGCCCTTTGATCAAATTATTGATCGCTTGAACATCACGCACATCGGAGAAGCTAACTGTAATCTTATCTTGGATGTCTTGAAGGTTTCTGAGGTTCCCTCCATATTCAGGAATCAAACTATCCACCACCGTGATGGTGTTTCCTCGCTCAACCAACCTGCGAGTCAGGTTGGAACCAATGAAACCTAGACCTCCAGTAATGAGTATCTTTTTATTTGTTATATCTTTGCTCAACTTGTAGATCTTTCTTCAATATTTTTGGCGGGATTACCCGCTACGACATGATGATCTGGCACATCTTTGGAAACGACAGACATTGCACCGACGATTGCCTGATCCCCAATACTGACTCCTGGAAGAATCATGGCCCGAGCTCCAATGAAAGAATTTTTTCCAATTGTAATAGGCTTGGTTATTAGTTGTAGACTAGGGTCTTTGAAATCATGTGTGCCAGTGCAGAGATACGCTTCTTGAGCGACAGTTGCCCCCTCTAGGATCACTATCTTACCAAGGGAATAAGCATTCGACCGATTACCTAGGCAAGCACGATGTTTCATGGTTAAGTGCCAAGGAATTTGAATTTTCACAGTGCTTTGTACAAACGGCACGCCTGAGATAGTAGCCCCAAATATCTTTAAAATCACTAACCTCCACGGATTCATAAATTTTGGAGTCCAAGAACAAGCGAGAAACCAAGTAAGCCTCCAAATTAACAAAATAAGTTGAGTCTTCAAAGACCATGGGCTTTGATATCTACTTTCTTGTTTTTTAGGTCTCAATAGAGCAATTTTAACATCTCATTTGCGGTGAAAGCAACGCCGTCAAAATGTTTTATCCTAGGTTTTTGAATTGATCTAATTATGTGATCAGTCACCAGTTTGTCGTTTAGAAGGAATATCTGGTTCTCAAATTCTTTCATTACAAATAGTTTTTCCTTTGGAGTGTCTCCATCGTCAAAAATAATAATTGGGATTCTATGCTCAAAGAGGGTGGCAGTAGAACTGCTTTTTCCAACTATATCGTAGGGTGTGGTAGATACTCCAATTTTACAATTTTGAATCTTCCGAGAGATTTGAGTTCTATTCAATTCACCATGAACAGTTGTATGGGAGTCAAGGGTTTTGAATGTGGCTTGCATTTTTTTTAACCCGCCATTTGCTCTTTGCCTGCCAATAATTTCTAAACGAATAGGAATGTTTAAGTGTCTTGAAATACTTTTTAATTTATTCGCCAACTTCTCATAAGGAAAGTTTTCGTAGAGAGTTCCCAAAAAGGCAATATTTAGATTATCAGAAGCACTTAAATTTTTACAGGGGGAAAAAGGAATTGTGCCGCATAAATAAAGATACTTAGCATCAATATTTTCTTTTTGTAATCGATCTAGTGCAGCAGAGTTTGAGCAAGTGACAATTTTTGGCTGACTTTTTTTTATAAAAGATCTGATTTCATTTTTTTGAAACCATCCCCGAATTTTTTCTTTCAATTTCGCTTTTGGGTATGCACCAACCCAAATTTCATGAAAGTTGATGTGTAGCTTACGATTTCGAAGAATTTTTGCTAATTTTTGAAGTGGTTTTCCTGATAGCCCAGTGGGTGAAAAAAAAAAGGGAGCAAATTGAACGCTATAAATATCCGCATCAGGTAGATTGTTAGCTACTTTTGATATAGGGTTTTTTTCATTTATAATTGAGTGAATACATTTAATGCCATTTTTTTCAAATTCTGAGATCAGAAGTTCAATGTAGTCAGAAATTCCGCATTTTTGGGGCTGATAAGGACCAGATATAAAGCATATTTTCATGTTACATCTTTAATGTCTAGTATTGATTTAACCTTAGTGTATACCTCGTTAACTGTAGAGATATTTTTGATATTTTCACTCACTTCTTTTCCAAGAATTATATTTTCAGGGTATCCCCATTGTTTATGATGTAAATCCGCACTGTCGTAGCATGGACCGAGTGTGGTGATGGACGGAACTGTGAATGCTCCGGCTAGATGCATTGCTAAAGAAGAATTGGATATTACAAGATCAGATCTAGCAACTATAGAAGCAGATTCTCTCAATGTTAAACGACCACAAAAGTTAACTAACCTTGAGTGTGATATATTTATTCGTTTTGCATCTTTGGTTGTGCCAATGATGGCTATTTTATTTTTAGTTTTATCCAAAATTATACGAACAAGTTTGCAGAATGAATTATCTCCCCATGATTTTTCTGTGAAGCCTGCACCCGGTGCAATCACTATTTTATTTAAATGATTTTGGGAAAACTCCCAATTAATATCTGCAGATTCAATCTCTTTTTTGTTTAGAAAAATTCGTGGTCTTAAATTTACCTTCAATTTAGGTTTTGCATCCATTATATCGAGGAAGTTTACACCGGCCATTGAGACATGATCATCGATTTTGAAATCAATGCATTTAGAACACCAATTATCACCTCCTGCGTATCCTCTAACACCGTATCTTTTCTGTATACCAATCCTTTTTAACAACCAGGCCCCCTGTCGACTTCCTAGATAGTCAATGCCGTGGGTATAATTATTTTTTTTAAGATTACTCACTTCATCGGATAGCATTATGTATTTTAAGCTGGCAAGATATGTTTTAATAGAATTTGCAGGGAAATTACATAATTGCTTGTTGTGCCATGGTGCATTGCAAGAAACGATCTCGTCGACATCAGGATTATTATAAAGCAATTCTTTTGCCCAATTACCAACTCCTACATGTATGGATGAATTAGGATAATTCATTCGGATTCCTTGAAGTAAGGGCGTCACTAGTAACACATCCCCAAGGTCATTATTCCTTAGAATGAAAAATTTAATTTTTAATTATGCTAGTGTGGATTGCTAGGATATCGAGAAGGGTGTAGGAATTAATCGATTCATTTATAATGTCATCTTTATCCAATTTCGATAAACATAGTTTTTTCCCATTGAGTATTAGCATTTCAGTCTCAGTCCTCCCATTTGCATGCGGATAAAAAAGTTCATAATTATATTTTTCCAATAGTTTAAAGATTTGAGAAGGAAATCTATTATGATCATTCAATGCACTACTATTTATTTCAATGTACATAGCCTTTACTTTTCCATTTTCAAGTGAAGATTTTGCACCGGTTAATAGATCGAACTCTGAACCCTCTATATCAATTTTCATTAAATCTACACGATCAATACTATTTTTTGCTAAGAAAGAGTCCAATGTAGTACACTTAATTGTATAAGAATCTTTATTTATTGTATTAATATCGGTTTTTGCAGACTCTAAGGAATTAAAAACACTTCCTCCTCCTGAGTTTTCCTTACAATATTGAAAATGTGCATCTCCTTCATATGAAGAAAGCCCTATTCTACAGCTTTTTATTTCAAATTGCGGATTAATTTCTGCAGTTTTGTTATGGCAATAGTGACAGTCCAAATTAGGTTCTATTAAATAATACTTAATTTGTTTGTTTGAAAATCTATTAAATAAACCGAAAGTTTGAAAGCCATAGTTAGCACCTACATCGAAGTGGATACCATTTTGAGGTAAGAAGTGTTCAGCGAGGAGGAAATAACCATAATCTTCAAACT
>CACMQL010000010.1 GCA_902615835.1 uncultured Verrucomicrobiota bacterium | reverse complement strand
AATATTCATATTCACCCAGGCTATCGATGGTGTAACTTCTCCATTGATCAGCCCCCCAATTGGTCTGATTACTTTCCGAGTCCAGGGTTGTCCAGTTCGCATTATCATTCGAACCCTGTAAGACGAAACTTTTCGGTGCCCGTAGCAAAGGATTTGTATTTTGGGTTTTTATTCGGTAGGAAATGACCCTTTGTTTGGTCCCATTGGGAAATTGATACTTTAAGAAAACATTGGGTAGTTCTGCCTGGAAGGCCAGCCATCTTCCACCTGTAGCTTCATTTGCAGATTGATCATCAAACGCATTTGCAGGCGGGTAGGAACTATGACTTGCTGAGCCATAAACCGTTCCATATCCGGGGTAGGTTATGTCGATATTTTGCCCGTAATTTGATGAAAAAAAACAAAAAAGTAGACACGGTATGGCTAAATTTATTCTGTAAAACATTTTATAACAATAGTTTAAGTAACTATTGAAAATCTTCATTAGGGTACAAAATCCACGCAAAAAAATTACAATATATGATGCCTCAAGTATCTTTTTGATTCAAATTTTCTATCCTGTGTGTACATGATGTCCATAGTAAAAGATCACTTTTCAATTTTTTTAATTTAAAACAGATAAAAAATAAGAGTCTTAATTTAGAAATATGACTTATCTCATAAGGTTGCTTTCGTAGTTGTAGAAGAGAGCTTTGTTTTTTGCAGGTAATAGATAGAGCCATCCTGTGGATTCGTGGGACCAGATGAATGGCCAGGTGGAGGAGTTGGTCCAAAGCCAGCCGTTTTCTTGTCTCCATATCCAATATTCCTTATTTGCGTCCGGGCTCAGATAGATCCATCCCAATCGGCGATGGTAGGCCCATTGGTTTGGGTAGGGGACAAGGTCACCCATCCATGAATCAGTAATCCATCCGTCGGTACGGGTTGCGGAAATGGACGGGAATGATTAACCAATAGATTCGCTCCCATGCTGGATTGAACAAATACAAGGCTTCCTCTGTTAACCATAACATCTCCACTTATTTGACAGTCGTGCATTTGAAGGTCGGTGGTGGTGCCATTTACATCTCCATCGATCCGGATGTTTTTTATTCGAATGAAGGCACCAATATTGACTGTAGAAAGTTTTGATATTTGTATGGTTCCACCTGCCTCACCTACAAGTGAGACAGCTTTCCCAGTTATAGTTATTTGCTCTCCATAAGTTCCGTTTAAAATTCTAATCGTGTCACCCGAACTGGCATTATCCACTGCCGCCTGTATGCTCTGCCCGGGGCTGACCATGATCACAGCCCCGTGGGCAAGGGTGGTTGCGAAAAAGAGGAGGGGGATGATCGAAAGAGTACGAAATTTCATACGCGCGAAAGATATTACATAAGTGATTCAAAGATGTGTTAGCAGATCGTACCGAAATGATACGAAAGGATACAGAAAAACCTAAGATAATTTTTCATTGTTTATCTATTTTGACCTTTTTGTGAACTTATTTTTTTTAGTTTTTCGCATTATATGTCAACCTTTTGAAGCATATTTAAAAATGCAGGTTTAGGAGAAATCTTGCTGAATTGATTGATGGAACCCCGAGGTGGAGAGAAGAAAAGAAGAGGGAAGATTGAAGGGTGAAAGAAAGGGAAGGGTGAATGTTGTGTGAATTTAAAATTGAGATTAATGGGAGAGAAGCGTCGATTTGACATGTATGGGTTTGTGAATTACCACTTTGCCATGTCAATTACCATAGATCAGGCAGGGCGAATAGTTATTCCAAAAAAATGAGAGAGAAATTAAATTTTGAAAATGGAAGTGTTTTGCAGTGCGATCTAGAAGATGATTCAATCCGCTTAAGTCTTGCTGATACGCGATGTCGATTGACTTCGAAAAATGGAATACTGGTGGCCGAGGGAGATATCCCCCATTCCGCGACTTTTGATGTGGTTGAACTGATAAAGAATCAAAGAGATAAGCGGACAGAAATCACTTGCTGATATCGATGGTTTTCTTTGACACTTCCGTTTTGGTAACTGCGGTGGTCACTGAGCTTCCCAATCATGACCGGGCACATGACTGTTTAGTGAAGCACATTCAAAATCAGGATGGTGCATGTATCTCAAATCATGTTTTGGCTGAAGCGTATGCCAAGTCTCACTGCTCTTCCAGTCAGAAAAAGGATTAGTCCCATGGACGCGAAGTCGATTATAGAAGAATCATTGGTAAATAAACTACAAGTGGTTCCACTTTCGACTGAGGTTCATTAGTCTGCTATTCAAAAGGTTAGCAATCAGGGACTTGGCTCAGGAATCATTTATGATGCTTTGCATCTAGAAATGGCTGAATCTCTGGGGTGTACCGAGCTCATTACCTATAATTTAAAGGATTTTAAGAGACTTGAACCTCAAAATATCCGTGTCCTTTCTCCCTAGTAAGGATAGTTAAAAATTTATTTATATCTGACTGGGTGGGTAAGTTTTGAGGATTTAGAAAATCTAGTTACATGCGTGAAGGTGATGGTCCGAAAATTCACTCCAATTGGCAAGAACTAGTGGTGGGTTGACTTTAAGGGGAATTTTGAGATGATATTCCGTTTTCCCTGACAAGCCCCATGGCCAACGAAGAATCCAAAAACGAAAACCCAGAAAGTCAAACCCCTGCTGAAGAGGAACAGCCCCAAGAGGGCCTGACCGCGGATCAGGCAGCCGAGAATCCCTACGATCCCACCGAGGTGTGGAATAAGAATAAGAATTCGCTCTTCACCCTGCTCGGAGCCATTGCCCTGGGGGTGGCCGCGGTTTCCTGGTTTAACTCGAAGGAACGGGAGGACGAGGCGGAGAGGAGTTCCCGTTTTATTGAGGCGGGAACGGAGCCGGCTGCGGCGGAGGAGAGATTTCTCGCCTTTGCCGAGGATTATGATGATACCCTGGGCGGGGTGGCCAAATACCGGGCGGCGATCATTCAATACAAGGATAAGAGGTACATGGATGCGATTGCCAGTTTTCAGGGTGCCATCACCCAGATGGGAGATGATCCGCTGGTGGGCCGGGCATCCATCGCCCTTGGCGTTTCCCAAATCAAGGCAGGGAAAGTGGATGTGGGAAAAGGAACTTTGAACGGGGTGGCCACCAATATGAACCTGCTCCCCACGGATCGTCGGGAGGCCCGTTTTCATCTCGCAGTGCAGGCGATGAGCGAAGGGGATGATGCCGGATATCAGGCGCAGAAGAAGGTATTGGCCGGAGATTTAAATGCCAGTGATTATTTTGCCCGGCTGGAAGAATTGGACAGAACCAAAAAATTGTTGGCAGTGGCCCAGTCGCTCCCCGACTTGAACCGGGAGGCGGGTGAAAAATTTCTCGCTGGGAATAAGGAGCGGGCGGAAGTGAATGCGACCGAGAGTGGGTTACAGTATGAAATCCTGAGCAAGGGAGAGAGTGACCAGAGCCCGCAGGCGGATGATGAGGTGGAGGTGCATTACCATGGTACCCTGATAAACGGGGAGGTGTTTGATTCCTCGGTTGAGCGGGGCGAGCCTTCGAAATTTAAGGTAAACCAGGTAATCAGTGGATGGACCGAAGCCCTGCAGTTGATGGTGATTGGGGATAAGTGGAAATTATTCATTCCTTCCGATTTGGCTTACGGAGAGACCGGGAATAATTCAATCGGGCCGAATGAGACGCTCATCTTTGAGGTGGAATTGCTGGGCATAACCAGAGAGGAGGAACCTGAGCCTGAACCGGTGGTGGTGGATTCCAATGCGACGGATGTCAATTCATCCTCCGCGGATGCACCATTGGTGATCCCGGAAGTCGATGCCAATGCGTCCGTGCCAATAGTGGAGGCAAATCTCACAGTGCCGGCTGACGGAAACGGTTCAGAATAATCCGTACGGTTTGCCAACAAAATTAAGAACAGGCAAGCAGTACCTTGGTGGCATGGAGATTTTCGCTGTCGATAAATCCCTGCTCCGCATCGGCGAGGGAATAACTCTGGGTCAGGACGGGTGCATCGACCGCTCCATCCTGTAAGAGTTTGAAGGCCCGGAGATAATCATCCTTGGATGAGGCGTAGCTGGTGCGTAGATCGATCTGTTTGCGCAGAAATTGGGTGAGGTCGAAATCAATCGTGCGGGAGTAGAGGGCTACGGCGGTGACCGTACCGTTGGCATGTACGGATTGCCAGGCATCCGCGAGGGCAGGGGCGGAACCGGATGCTTCCACCAGGGCGTCCGCCCCGTCAGGAAAATAGGCGGTGATCTGTTGGTGAAGGGGGGGGGTGGCCGGGGCCGACCACCAAGGTTTCAAAACCTAGGGTACGGGCGGCGGTGAGGCGGGTGGTCTCGTCGCGTTCGGTGCCGGTAATGATCACTTCCGCACCCCGGCTACGGGCACTGATTGCACAGAGCAGGCCGATGATGCCGGGTCCGCTGACGATCACCAGGTCGTCCGAGCCGATGGAGGTACGGTTACCAATACAGTGCTCGGCCACCGAGAGGGGCTCAGTCAGGGCGGCGAGTTCAAGATCGAGCCCTTTGGGGATGGGGAGTAAAAATTCCTCTTCCACGCAGACATATTCCGCCATGCCCCCGTCGAGATGAAGTCCCTGGACCCGCCGGCGGGAGGAGAGTTGGGGCAGTCCCATGGCACAATAGGGATCGTTGTCATCGTGGGGGGTCTGCAGGGCAATCATCACCGCCTGCTCATTGGCTTTCCAGTTGGATACGGAGGAACCGGTATCGACCACGGTGGCGGAAAATTCATGACCAAAGGTAACCTCGGGAAGGACGGCTTCGTATCCTTTATGATTAAGCCAGGCGTGCAGGTCCGACCCGCAGATTCCACAGTGGGCGACCCGCAGAAGAACTTCGTTCTCCCCCGGCGTGGGCACGGGAAGATCCACCAGGCGGGCGGCCCGTTGCTCCCGGGCATATCGACGAAAGGCTTTCATTAAAGATCAGCGTGGATGGAGGACCGGATCTCGTTCTCTTTTTCCGATCCGAAGAGTTTTTGAATCAGGGCCAGTCCAAATTCGACCGCGGTGCCGGCTCCCCGGGAAGTGATCAGTTGACCGTCCTGCACGACCGGTTGATTCTGGGAAAGCTGCGGAATTTCGTCCCCGGTGGAACCATGGGCGGTGCAGGCGGAGTCCGGGGTGATCAGACCGGCATCCAGCAGGAGAAGAGGGGCGGCACAAATGGCCCCGATGGGTTTGCCGGAATTGGCAAAGTCACGGATCAGATTGATAATCTCCGGCCGTTTACGGAGCCCGAAAACGGCGGGGCCACCCGGAAGAACCAGCAGGTCAAAGGCGAGCGGATCCTCGATGCCTGTGAGCAGGCAGTCTGCACGGAGGATGATTTGCGAACGGCCGGTGATCTCAAGATTATCGGAGCAGGAGGCAACCATTACCTCCGCATCGGCCCGGCGAAGGAGATCAATCGGGGCGGTGGCCTCAATTTCCTCAAAGCCATCGGCAAGCAGGGTGAGAACGGTCGTGGCCATGATCGCAGGGGAGTTAGGGAAAGCTTATTTTTTCGCCTTCTGGGTGTCCGGGGATTTTTTACTGTCCTTCTGGGAAGAAGATTTGGAGTCCGAAGGCTTGCTTGAATCCGGGAGATCGAATTGTTGACGCCTTTTGATTTTAATAACTCCTCGGCTTTAACCATTACTGAAAATCAGCCCGTGGGTTCAATGGTTGGCAAATTGCAAACATCTCCCTCTGATTTTGGTAATCCTATAACTTATTCGATTCCGGCAACTGCCCATCAATCTCTCAGAGGCTGGTGGAAATTTGATGAAACAAGTGGAACTACCGCCTATGATTCGAGCGGTAATGGCCAGCATGCGAGCCTTAAAAATGGTGCGGGTCGCAACAGCAATGGAGTGATGGGACGGGCTCTATCGCTCGACGGGTCCAATGATTATGTGCTGACTCCCCTTAAAGGTATTAACAACTCAGATTACACCTGGTCATTATGGGTGAAAACAGTTGATTATGATGGGGCTTTAATAGGAGAAAGTTCAGGTAATTGGAATACTGGACACAAGGCGTTTTTTCTACATGGGGGCAGACTGAAAGTGGAAGCAAGGAGAGCAGCCTCATACCATCACGGAACCAATATTTCCGACGGGAAATGGCACCATGTGGCGTTTATGGTAGGAAATAGTGGTAACAACGATCCATATGCTTTTTATCTAGATGGATCAAAAATTAGATCCAGTAATTTTAACTGGTTCAGATACAGTTCGGCAGGCAAGGAAATTAAAATCGGACAATTTGCAAGCAATTCAAGCAATTACCTGAAAGCTCTGTATGATGATGTAAGGATCTATTCCAAAAGGCTTTCCAATTCCGAAATCACTTCAATTTATGGGAGCGGCTCGGGTGACATAGCGGCAGAGTATCAATTCTCCATCGATCAAAACGGTACCGTTCGTACGAAGAAATCATTTGATTTTGAGTCAGATGTCCACTCCTATGAATTACCGATCATTGCAAAGGTTGGTACCATTTCATTGCAAAAACAATTTTCCGTATCTCTGATCAATCTCGTTGAAGATTTGGACGCGGACGGAATCGAAGATGCACTCGACTCGGATGCGGATGGGGATGGGTTTAGTAATGCGATTGAAATTGCCAACGGTTCCGATCCCATGGATGCCCTATCCTTCAACCGGGCACCCACAGCCGTCACAGCAACATCCACATTACATGTGAATGAGAACCAGCCGGCAGGAACGATTATATCCACCTTTGCCGGCACTGATCCTGATGCCAACACCACTTTCTCGTATTCCCTGAAAGATGAAACCTGGCGGGTGTCTCATTTAACCGGTGACTCAACAAGCGGAGTTTCTTCTTCGTATGATTATACCTGTGCCGTGAATGTGTACGGCTCCTCTGACAAAATTGTCAATGGAGTGACCTTCTGGGCGGAGACAGGAACATCGGCACAAGGCTGGCAAATCATTCAGGGTTTCCACAAGGGCCATGATAGTCAGAATTCATCCGTGAATGGAAAGATTGGCGAAATCCTGGACAATAAAATGAGATATGACGGATCGCCTCAAAAGCTGAAGCTCACCGGGCTCACCCCGGGGCAGAGTTACAGGTTTTCATACTTCGGCCAGGCGTGGGACTTTGGGTCCACCCGAAATATTAGTATTTCCTGTTCAGCAAGCGGGGAGACCCTGACTACCAATGCTAACGCTTTTGTCAACGAAGTAGAGGACGGAATTCTGATTGAATGCAATTATTTGGCAACTTCGAGCGAGGTGATTTTTACCTTTAGCGGTGCTCATCTGCAGGGTTTCAGCAACCGGGTGCTTACTAATGATAATTATTTATTCTCCATCGATGAAAATGGTACCCTACGAACCGTCACCGAAATGGACCGAGAAAACAGGGCATCTCATCTGATAACGGTCGTGGTGTCCGATGAATGGAATGCCACCTATGAAAAAGATTTTACCGTAACCATAGGCAATATGGTGGAAGACCTGGATAGCGATGGTATTGAGGACGCTTTGGATGCCGACGAGGATGGTGACGGTATTTCCAATGCCAATGAAATCCTGCTGGGTTCCAATCCGAAGGATGTGAATTCCACCAATCAAGCGCCTAATGCAATCAATGCCACGCAATCCCTGATGGTATCCGAGAGCACTGACATAGGAACAGCGATCAATCTTTTCACCGGTACCGACCCAGATGCCGGGGATTTATTAACCTTTTCCCTCGTCCCTAAATCCCCATCCCATTTGAGCCCCGTCCTGTGGCTGGATGCGAGCGACACAAGCACGATTGAAATAAGGGGTGGTCGCGTCCAAAAATGGCAGGATAAAAGCGGGAATAACCAAAATCTTACCCAGTCGAGTATTTCTAGCAGACCCGCAAGTGGATCACGCACCCGAAACGGATTAAATGTACTCGATTTCGACGGAGGAGATTCCATGCGTTCGGGGCAGTTTCCCATTGAAGAAGATTTCTCCATTTTTGTCGGAGCAAAAATTGATTCCATTAATGATTATCGCGACTCCATTTTTTCCTATGGTAATAGCCAACCAAAATTTCAAATGCAGGCTTCGAGAAATACTGAGTTTCGATTTGAATTTTTATCAAGCGGTGGAATCGGAAATAGTAAGAGGTTTTCAGGCAGTGCACTCCATGGGCCAAGCGTATACGCCATGGTTTTCGATCTTAACCGCAGTCTAATCGCAGGCTATGTCGACGGTAATCTGATCGGTTCAACCACCTACCTGGCAAAGCCGGCAACCAATAGTTTCGAACTCTTTGCCAACTATGACCGGAACCAAAAACCGGACGGATTTGTTTCTGAAGTACTGATCTATAATTCTGCGCTCTCTTCCGCCGATCGGTCAGCGGTTGAAAATTACATGGCTCACAAGTGGGGATTTACCAAGGGGGAAAAATCAGCTAATCGATTTTTCCAAGTTGAGAGTAATGGCACGCTCATCACCACTGCCGGGCTCGATTATGAGAGCGATCAAAACCATTCCGTTCGAATTCGGGCAACAGATCAAAAGGGTGCCAGCTACGAAAAGGATTTTCTGATTTCCATTGCCAATGTGGTGGAAGACATGGACGGGGATGGTACGGAAGATGCCCATGACCCGGACCGTGATGGGGACGGAATTGCCAATCTTTTGGAAACTGCCAACGGGTCTGATCCAAATGATGCCAATTCCACTAACTTCGCACCCACGGATATTAACAGCACTGCCGTTCTTACTCTTCCGGAAAATACTCCTGCGTATGTAATGCTTGGTCAAGTCCTTGCAAGTGACCCGGATCAAGACGCCAACCTTTCCTATTCCATGACCACGCCTTTCCCGCATGATCTTTCTCCCGGCGTATGGTTCGACGCGGACGAGTCCCTCACTCTCTTTCAAAACATGGACGGCAACCTTTCGGCCGACACAAACGGGGATGGTATTGCCCGTTGGAATGACCGTTCATCCAACGAAAGAAACGCCACCATGTCCACATTCAGAACCCAACCACTGCTCAAGAAAAACCATCTGAATGGCCGATCCGTGCTCCGATTTGACGGTACAAATTACCTGAATGTTGATTTCAGTTGGCTGGCAAATAAGGACTATACCATTATTGCGGTGGAGGGGAGAAGGAGTAGCAAGAATGAAAATTATTATCTCCTAAATGATAGTGGCGGGAGTAACCAAAGGGGTCATTTTGGTTATTACAGGAATAACCGGTACCGTTTTGATCAAACCAGAAATACCCTTGAACTGTCTGTCTCCAACTATTCCTCTCAAGTCTTTCGTTCCTGGGTACACTGGTTTGATAATGCAGATGGTCACAAACTTTTTCTCAACGGACAACAGGTTTCATCCAATACAAACAAAACTGGATTCAGTGCGGTTAATGGTGGAAAAATTGGGCTGGGATACCATCCCAATTATAAGTACATTGGAGACTTAGCCGAGATCATTGCTTTTGATTCAGCCCTTTCGAAAGAGAAAGTCGAGCAGGTCCACGAATACCTTGCTCAAAAATGGGGATTGCCAAGCACCACACCGTACCTTTCTACTTTATTCCGTCTTGAGTCCAATGGTACGCTCTACACCAAAACCCCATTTGATTATGAGATCGATCCCACTACCTATACCATGCGTGTTGAGGCCAAGGATGAATACAATGCTACGGTTGAAAATGTTCTAACTATCCATATCACCAATGTCTGGGAAGACACGGACGGGGATGGAATTGAGGATGCTTTTGATCCTGATATCGATGGCGATGGTTTATCGAATGAATATGAGAAGACATACAATTCAAATCCTTATGATTTTAACTCCACCAATCATCCGCCCTACGACCTGAATTCCACTGCATCATTAGTGGTGGAAGAGAATGCCAGTATCGGGACCTACATCGGCATGCTCAACGGGAGTGATCCCGACAATAACCTGACCCTAACCTATCAATTGGAAAACCCATGGACTCCATGGAAGGTAACCCATCTGACTGGAGATGAGGATAGTGGGGTATCTTCGGCATACAACTACACCTGTGCCGTTAATGTGCACGGATCATCCGACAAGGTGGTGAACGGAGTGACCTTTCAAGCGAGTACCGAAACCAGCGGTCCGGGCTGGCAAATCGTTTCAGGGTTCACCAGAGGGCACGATGGACAAGACTCGACGGTCAATGGTGGAATCGGACAGGTGCTGGATAATAGAATGAGGTATGATGGAAATCCTCAAAAGATTCTTCTCACTGGCCTCACTCCTGGAAAGCCCTATGTCTTCGCTTTTTATAATCAGGCATGGGAAAATAAGACATGGTCGGTTCGTTTATCCTGCTCGGCCCTTTCCCAGGATATCACAGTAAATCCAAATCAATATTTCGGATCTGCACAGGACGGGCAGTTGGTGGAATGCAGATATGTTGCAAATTCAACTGAGATGATGATGGAATCAAGTGGTTTATTTCTTTTTGGATTCAGTAACCGGGAAGCGTTGAGTGAAAATCAGTTTTTTAGCGTCGAACAAAACGGTACTCTTCGCACTGCTTCCACGGAGTTTGATTTTGAAAATGATCAAAACCATACCATCCGGGTGCGGGTGACGGATGACAAGGGAATTTCAATTCTGCGAAATCTTTCAGTCGGCATCTCTGACATCGTGGAGGATATGGACGGTGATGGCATTCAGGATGCCTATGATACTGACACCGACGGGGACGGCTTATCCAACCAAATTGAACGGACTAACGGATCAGATCCGACAAACCCCAACTCCATGAACAATGCACCCTTTTCCATTACCAAGGAGGGAACCTTCACAATTCTGGAAAACGAACCCCCTAACACCCTGCTGGGAGATTTCAATGCCAGCGATTCTGATTTGAATGCATCCGTATCACTTTCCGTTGTTCCCTCCTATCCAGAGAACCTATCCCCTCTGGTTTGGCTTGACGCAAGCGATCTTTCAACTTTGGAAACATCCTTTAGTAAAGTTTTATCATGGAAGGATAAAAGTGGAAACGGTAATGACTTTGGACAATCCCTCTACAATAGCCGGGCTACCTCTGGAACTCGTACCAGGAACGGATATAATGTGCTAAATTTTGATGGTGGCGACTGGATGAAAAGCTCTTCCACCTTTGCCAGCGGAAGTAATTTCAGCATTTTTACAGTGGCCAAGTTTGACATTATTGACAGCGAGACTGATTCATTATTTAGTATCAACCAAAACGACCCTGACTTTCAGGTCGATGCCGGGACTTCCAATTCTTTTCGCCTTAGACTTAGCCAGACGGATCTGGGTACCTCTAAGACTTTCTCCGATCAATCCGCTCACGGCCCCGGTGTCTACGGATTTATCTTTGATCTTAATCAATCAACTCTGGAAGTTTTCATGAATGGTATGTCCCTGGGTGTAACCCCATATATTGCCGCTCCCAATCAAGTGGATAACTACCTGCTTCTATTCTCCAATCGTGGCCAGAATAATTTTCCAGATGGCTTCCTCGCCGAGTTTCTATTTTATCCAAGTGCCTTATCTTCCACCGATCGGATAAAAGTGGAAAGCTACCTGGCACACAAATGGGCTGTTTCCCACAACAAACCAAGAGTGGATGAGCTTTTCTCTCTTGATGAAAATGGCACCTTACGCACTCTGGGAGGATTGGATTACGAAACTGAGAGCAATTACAGTATTCGGATCGGAGCTTCAGATCAATACGGTGCATCGTATGAAAAAGATTTTACCGTCCTAGTCGAGAATGTGGTGGAAGACCTTGATTTGGACGGAATTGAGGACCATTATGATTTGGACGATGACGGTGACGGCTTTTCTGATGCCGTCGAAATTGCCTATGGCTCGGATCCCCGGGATCCCAGCTCCGTGGCAAATACCCCTCCCTCCACGATTACTCTTAACCCAGCAAACTTCACAGAGAATCGGCCAGGCAATTCAATTGTGGGTCTGCTTTCTACGAATGATCCCGATCCAAACTCCATCACAACTTATGAACTGGTGGATGGTAATGGATCCACTGACAATTCAATTTTTCAAATTATAAGCAACGATCAGTTGCGAATTATTCCTAGCCTTGATTATGAAACAAGTAAAAAGTTTTTCACCATTCGTCTAAAAGCTACTGATCAATATGGTGGATCAACGGAACAACCCATAACTATCTCGTTAACCAACATTGTAGAAGATCTCGATCTCGACGGGATGGAAGATCATTACGATGCAGATGATGATGGCGATGGGTTCCCTGACGCGGTTGAGATAGCGTATGGATCCAATCCTCGTGATGCAAATTCCGTTGCAAATGTAGCACCTTCAAGCCTCTCTCTTACCAACAATACCTTCCGGGAAAATATGCCCGTTGGTACAGTCATTGGAATCCTTCAGGCAACCGATCCGGATGCAAATGCGAGCCTATCCATCTCCATGACAACAGGAAATGGCTCGATTAATAACACTCTTTTTCAGATTGATGAAAATAATAGACTTGGAACAAAACACCTTTACGATTTTGAATCCCACACGCCTCATTACTCAATCCGGATAAAAGTGGAAGATGAGCATGGGTTCACGCTTGAAAAAGTTTTTTCTCTCAGTCTACTTAACGAAATAGAAGATTTGGATGGGGATGGGGTCGAAGATTTCTATGATACAGACGATGATGGCGATGGATTTTCAGATATCGTCGAGCATGTCTACGGATCGGACCCGCGTGACAAAAATTCGGTTGCGAACGCTTATCCTGATTCAATATCCATTTCAAATTTAGCAATTTTAGAAAACCAACCGATCGGAACCGTGGTTGGTTCCATATCCGCAACGGATCCGGACCATGGGGCCGTTGTCTCGCTATCTTTAGTCGCAGGAAAAGGTTCCAGTGCTAATTCACTCTTCGAGATTTATGACGGAAACATAGTAAGCAAAAAATCATTTGATTATGAAGCAGATCTAAGCTCGTTCCCTATTCGCATACAGGCAAGTGACGAGCACAATTTTTCCTTGGAAAAATCCTTTGCTATCTCCCTTGTAAATATTGTTGAAGACTTGGATAAAGACGGAATGGAAGACTATTTTGATAAAGACGACGATGGCGATGGTTTCAATGATCGTGATGAAATTTCCTACGGTTCAGATCCGCGAAACCGACTGTCCGTTGCCAACAAACCACCCAACGGAATCTTTATCGATAATTTCACATTCCCCGAAAATCTCGCTAATGGATCAAAGATTGCTCAAATTTCGGCAACCGATCCTGATGCAAATGCTTTGCTTTCTTTATCTTTTGTTGAAGGCCAAGGTTCTAGTAACAACCAACTTTTTGCAATCAAAGACAATGAATTCATCGTGACTAGGAAGAACTTCGATTATGAAACCGATCAAAGGGACTTCTTAATCCGGCTTCGAGTTTCTGATCAACATCAATTCACCATTGAAAAAAGCTTTTCTTTAAAACTTTCCAATGAAATCGAGGATCATGATGGAGATGGGATCGAAGACTATTATGACAAAGATGATGATGGGGATGGTTTTAAAGATTATGATGAAATCTCTTACGGGTCGAATCCGCGAAACAGATTGTCCGTACCCAATAAGCCACCAGATGGTCTTGCTATTGATAATTTAGTTTTTAGGGAGAACCTTCCTATAGAATCTAAAGTAGCCAAAATATCAGCAAGTGATCCAGATCTAGATTCGCTACTCTTTATTTCTTTGGTTCAAGGACAAGCTTCTAGTGACAACCAACATTTTGCAATCAAAGACAATGAGTTCATCGTGACTAGAAGGAGTTTCGATTATGAAACCGATCAGAGAGATTTTTTAATCCGGCTACGAGTTTCTGATCAACATGAATTCACAATCGAAAAAAGCTTTTCTTTAAAGCTTTCCAATGAAATCGAGGATCATGATGGAGATGGGATTGAAGACTATTATGATCAAGATGATGACGGAGACGGATTCACGGATATTGATGAAATTAATTTTGGTGCCGATCCAATGGACTCCTCATCAATAATCAATCAAGCCCCGACTGCTCTCTTTCTCAACGGAAACAATATCGTGGAGAATGCCCTCCTTGGTACGATCGTGGGCAAGGTGTCGGGAGTGGACCCGGATGTGGATGATATCCTGACTTACACGCTCGTCACGGGGGAAGGGTCTTCCAGTAATTCATTCTTTGCTCTGACCAGCGAAGGCATACTGACCACAAAACAGAAATTTGACCATGAAGAGTCCGCGTTTCATTCGATCCGTATGCGAGTGGAAGACCGCTTCGGAGCAGGTCTTGAGAAAAAATTCAGTTTGAGTGTAGGGAATTTGTATTTGCCCCTTGCGGTCACCCATGCACACAAGAAAAACGAAAGAGCGATTTTACTTGGCGGAGAGATTCTAGAAAATGGAGGAGAACTTCCCTTTGAGGTTGGCATTCAAGTAAGTACATCCCTTGATTTTGTCGGTGGCTACGAACTACTGATTAATAAAACTACTAGAAGCCAATTTATGGTGAATTTCAATGACTACGAACTTGGAATAAATTATTACTATCGTGCTTTTGCTAGAAATTCTGAGGGAACTGCGTATGGAGCAACTCTTACTTTTTCTAAACCCAAGCCTGGATGGTGGCTTGATCTTGGAGAAGTGTCCAGGTCAGGGTGGATCAGCGACTCCTGGATGGGAGACTTAGTCCCCTACCCCAACCAGTGGGCTTACCACCGACGATTGACTTGGATCTATATGAGTCCTGACGACAGTACAGGTTACTGGATATGGAGAAAAGAAAACGGCTGGCTCTGGACCAACTCCTCCACCTGGCCATTCCTCTGGTCCCATGAATCCACAGGATGGCTCTATCTATTACCTGCAAAAAACAAAGCTCTCTTCTACGACTACGAAAGCAGGAATTTAAAATAAGAAATCAATCCTGGGGCTGATCCCAGAAGCGATAGGGATCCTGCAGTCGTTTCATTTCCTCTAAGAGCAAGGATTCCATTTGCTTTAATTTTTTGGCGTACCTGGGATTACCGGCAAGATTCACCTGGTTTTTGGATGGGGTGTTGCCCGTCTTGGCGATCACATTCTTATCCTGGTGTTCAGCCAGTAATTCCTGCGGGTTTTCCTTCAGATTAAATAACTGGGTCTTGCGAACGGTGCCGTCCATGGTGTCGTACTTGATCAGTTTCCAGTCGCCCTTGCGTACGGAACGCATGCCGGGCTTGGTGCCTCCACAATAGGCACCATATAAAACTTTACGGATCTGCTGGGCTTTCCCCGTCAAAACGGGTTTAACGCTTTTTCCCTGAACCGTATCAGGAATCTCAATACCGGCGAGATCACAAACCGTGGGTAAAATATCCAGCAGGTAATGATTCCCTTTGGCCCGGGTACCCGCCTTGATCCCGGGACCGCTGACGATGAAAGGAACGCGCCAGGAATGCTCATATAAATTCTGCTTACCCATCAGGCCGTGGCGACCGACCGCGATCCCATGATCGGCCGTGTATATAACATAAGTATTTTCCAGTTCCCCCATGGCTTTTAATTTCTCGATGGCCAGGCCGACTTGATCATCAATATTCTCAATGCAGGCATATTCACGACCGAGTTCGTTACGGACGGTGGCTTCGGTGCGCGAAGTCATCACCCCGGGCACGCGGACTTCATCACGAAGATCAGGATGGCCGTCGGGAAATGGATGCTTGGGCAGCCAGGAAATGGGAACCCGGGGAGATTTTTCGCTTACTTGCGTGGGGGGAGAATTCACATTTTTTACTCCGTATTTTTTATTCAAATCATCCCGTCCCCAGCGTTCATCATGCGGATGAGAAAATCCAAAATAAGCAAGAAAGGGCTTTCTGGCTTTTCTCCGTGCCCGATCATCCAGGTAGTCCAGTAATTGACGGCCATGCCACTGGCTCCCATCCTCATTGCCCGCCTTGCGGGCGGTCTTATCCCTCACGATTTGGAAGAGTGCATTTGCCTGCGAGTAGCTGTTTCCGTTTTTACAGGTTCTAAAAGTTTCATAGCCGGCCCGGTTAAAAACGGCAGGCAGGGTATTAGTAAGTATATCCTGACCACTGGTTTTGCCCTCCTCTTTTTGGAGATGCTTTTTCCCGCGGGGGGGCAGGTGCCAGAGGGTGCGCCCGGACATAATCATGGTTCGGGACGGGGAGCAGACCGCCCCGCTCATTGATCCCATATGATAGGCCTGATCCAGCACCATGCCCGAAGCCGCCAGTTTATCGATGTGGGGAGTCTCGCAGACTTTGTTCCCGTACACAGATAAGGTATGCGGAGCCTGATCATCGGTCACAATGAGTAAAATATTGGGACGCTTCGCCCAGGAAAAAGTGAAAGTGGCAAGAAGAGGAAGTAAGTATTTGAGCATGAGCCAAGAATTATGAAAACAGTTCAGCCCGTCAACCCGATGCTCGGAGAAAGGCAAAGAATTTAATCCCCGTTTACCAGGGAAGAATGCCTTGGGTATGCAGGGAATACCCCACCCAGAGGATAAGTATCAAGTACAAGCCACACCAGGCTTTGGTTGACGGAAAATGCCTGAAAATGGACGGGCAGGTTTCCCGGTACCAATCCTGATAGAACCAGGCCACGGTGTTGGCAAAAGCACAGTCAGCTGCGAGGAGGTACCAGAAAAATGCCTGAAAGTTAAAATCCATAGGGCCAGAATTTAATCAAAGACCACGGTCTTATTGCCATAGTCCAATACCCGGTTTTGTAAATGCCTGCGAACGGCCCGAGAAAGAACCAGTTTTTCAAGATCCCTCCCCTTTTCAATCAGTTCACCGGGTCCATGACGATGACTGACCCGGGTCACATCCTGTTCAATAATCGGGCCTTCATCCAGGTCCTCCGTCACATAGTGAGCGGTGGCTCCGATCAGTTTCACCCCACGCCGGTATGCCTGGTGGTATGGCTTGGCTCCGGCAAAGGAGGGAAGGAAGGAATGATGAATATTAATCACCGGACAACCAACGCGATCCAAAAAGTCAGAACTTAATACCTGCATGTATCGGGCGAGGATCACCAGTTCCACTCCCTGACTTTTGAGCCATGCAAGCTGCTCTTCCTCCACTGCCTTTTTCGAATCCTGAGTGACGGGCAGGTATAGATAATCCAACCCATACCCTTCGGATGCAGAGCGCATTTCGTGATGATTGGAAAGAATCCCTGTAATTGTGGCATTCCATTCGCCCGATCGGACCCGTAGCACCAGGTCATGAAAACAATGATCGGCCCTGGATACCATCAAGGCAATTTTGGGCCGATCCTCGCTCAGGGCAATCCGTACATTCATGCCCAGATCCTGGTGGGCAAAAGAGGAAAATGCATCCGCCTCCGAGCGTAGATCGCGGGATATCTGCGGATTCCATTCCACCCGCTGGAAAAAGATATTTTCCTGACGGTCCAAGTGTTGATCCGCATGCAGAACATTACCCCCATGCTGATGGATCCATCCGGCCACTCTTGCCACTATACCGGGCTGGTCGGGCCCATGTAAAAGTGTGATAATTGAACGGTCCATCCTCGACAGCCTACTCGGATCTGGCATAATCCTGAAGGGACTTGACCGAGAATTTTCGGTCTTTCAAAGAACGGATTCCCTCCAGGGCCGCATAGGCAGAACCCAGGGTGGTGATGACCGGTACACTGTGAGAAAGCGCTTCCTGGCGAATACCATTCTCATCACGGCGGGGAATCAAGCCAAGAGGGGTATTGATCACCAGCTGCACTTTTCCATTTTTGATCAGATCCGCCACATTGGGCCGGCCTTCACTGATCCGGAGGGTGCTATCCGCCTTGATTCCATTTTCATTCAAAAATTTAGCGGTTCCCTCCGTCGAAGTAAAAGAGAAACCCAATTCCGACAAACCTCTGGCAATTTCAAGGGCTTTGGGTTTGTCCGAATCCTTCACACTCAGGAAAACATTTCCTTCCATGGGAAGCGAAGGCTTGGCCGCCATTTGCGTCTTGGCAAAGGCCATTCCAAAATCCTTATCCTGCCCCATGACTTCCCCGGTGCTACGCATTTCCGGAGTGAGCACGATCGAGGAACCGGGAAATTTGTTAAAGGGAAAGACTGATTCCTTGATCGCCCAGCGGTTGGGCAGGATCTCTTCGGTAAACCCAAGATCTTTCAGTTTGGCCCCGGCCATCACCCGGGCGCCCAACTTAGCCAGGGGGACCCCAATCGCTTTACTTACGAATGGAACGGTACGGGAAGCACGGGGATTGACCTCGATTAAAAACAATTCGCCGTCCTTGACCGCATACTGGACATTCATTAATCCGACCACTTTCAAGGCTTTGGCAAGATCGTGGGTGGCTTCCCTAACCTCATCAATCATATTTATGTCCAAGTCGTGCGGAGGAAGGACCATGGCGGCATCTCCACTGTGAACACCGGCAAATTCAATATGCTGGAGCATTCCGCCCACCACCGTGGTTTCGCCATCGGATATACAATCGACATCCAGCTCGATTGCTTCCTCGAGGAATTTGTCCAGCAGGACCGGTTTTCCGGGGGCCACCGCGAAGGCTTCCTTGACCACCCCGTTTAATTCCTCCTCATCATAAACGATAAACATGCCACGGCCACCGAGTACAAAAGAGGGACGAAGCAGGATCGGATAACCCAGTTTTTCCGCCTTTTCCGCTGCTTCCTCCGGTTTCATGGCAATGTCATTGGACGGCTGCTTAAGACCAAGTTCATTGAGGATGGCCTTGAATTTTTCCCGGTCCTCCGCGGTATCAATACTTTCCGGGGAGGTGCCGATGACATTGACCCCGGCTTCCTTCAGGCCGGTGGCCAGATTTAATGGAGTTTGCCCGCCGTACTGCACAATAGCCCCGTCGCACTTTTCCTGATGGTAAATCTCCAGAACATCCTCAAGGGTCAGGGGTTCAAAATACAAACGGTCGGAAACATCGTAATCAGTGGAAACGGTTTCCGGGTTGGAATTGACCATGACCGTTTCAAAACCAGCCTCGCGCAGGGCAAAGGAAGCATGCACGCAACAGTAATCAAACTCAATCCCCTGCCCGATGCGATTGGGACCTCCTCCCAGAATCATGATTTTCTTCTTATCCGAAGACTGCATTTCATTTTCATCCCCGTAGGAGGAATAATAGTACGGGGTGTAGGCTTCGAATTCGGCAGCACAGGTGTCGACCAACCGGTAGGTGGTGTGAATCCCCAGATCTTCCCGCTTTTGGCGGACCTGGGATGGCTCGCATGACCAAAAATCAGCCAGCTGGCGGTCGGAAAAACCGGCCTCCTTGGACTGGCGCATTTCCTCATACCCGATGGATTCCAGGTTGAATGTCTGGATTTCTGTGGCAATCAGGTAGATTTCCTCCAGCTGTTTGATAAACCAGAGGTCAATCCCTGATTCTTCGGCGATCTTTTCCACACTTATGCCAAAAGCAAAGGCTTTGAATAAATATTGGGGCCGTTCGGCTGTTGGTCTCTTGATTCCCGCCCGGATTAAGGATTTATCAATTTCCTGATCCGCAAGTTTGCCGGCTTCGAATCCCTTCAATCCAATCTCGAGGGAGCGCATCGCTTTCTGAAAGGATTCCTTGAAGGTTCGTCCGATCGCCATCGCCTCCCCCACTGACTTCATCGCCGAGGTGAGGGTGGAATCCGTGTCCGGGAATTTCTCAAAGGTAAACCGGGGAACCTTGGTGACCACATAATCAATCGAAGGCTCAAAACAGGCGGGCGTTTCCTTGGTGACATCATTTTGTAATTCATCCAGGGAATAGCCAACCGCCAGCTTGGCCGCAAATTTGGCAATCGGAAATCCGGTGGCCTTGGAAGCCAGGGCTGAACTACGGGAGACTCGCGGATTCATCTCGATCACCACCATCCGTCCGTTCTCCGGGTTGGTGGAGAATTGAATATTACTGCCGCCGGTCTCCACTCCAATTTCCCGGATGCAGGCAAAGGAGGCGTCCCGCATGAGTTGATACTCCTTGTCGGAAAGGGTCATGGCCGGGGCGATGGTAATGGAATCACCGGTATGCACGCCCATGGGATCAAAGTTTTCGATGGAACAAATGACCACGCACTGATCTTTATAATCCCTCATCACTTCCATCTCGTACTCCTTCCATCCAAGCAGGCATTCCTCCATCAAGACCTGACTGATGGGGGATGCTTCCAGGCCCAGACGCATCATCTGATCGAACTCCTCCCGGTTGTAGGCAATTCCCCCACCGGTCCCTCCAAGGGTGTAGGCGGGTCGGAGAATAATCGGAAAATCTCCCAGTTCATCGAGATGGGATTGGGCTTCTTCGAGCGAATGAACCGAAAAGGACTTGGCGACATCCAGTCCAATATCAATCATGGCCTGTTTAAAGAGCTCGCGGTCCTCCCCCTTTTTAATCGCATCCGGTTTGGCCCCGATCATCTCGACCCCATTGGCTTTGAGAATTCCTTTTTCAAAAAGTTCGAGCGATAAATTCAGCCCGGTCTGGCCACCAAGCGTGGGCAATAGAGCATCGGGTTTTTCTTTTTCAATAATTTTGGCGGTACTCTCCACGGTGAGAGGTTCGACATAGGTGGCATCGGCAAATTCCGGATCCGTCATGATGGTGGCGGGATTACTGTTTACCAGGGAAACCCGGTAACCTTCCTCACGAAGGGCTTTACAGGCTTGGGCACCACTGTAATCGAATTCACAGGCCTGCCCGATGATGATGGGCCCTGAACCAATGATTAGAATGTGCTCGATGTCTTGTCTTCTGGGCATTTGGGTGGGCTATTTATTTTTATTCAAAAAAAAGGCTCCCTGGGGAGCCTTTATGAAATTAATTCTTTACTTCAAAATGTAATTACCGGTGAGTTTAGGAACTCGCCTTATCGACACAGTCTCCACAACAGAAAGCAACCACGACCGGCTTCTTGGCCGGCTTCTTGGAAAAGGGACATTTCTTGTTGCCGGCCTTCACTTTTTTAACCAGACCTTTGACATTCGCCGAGGCTTTTTTCACGCAGTTGTTACAGCAAACATTAAAAGTCAGAACCTTATCGGCTTTGACGGCATTTCCCGAATAGGGGCAGTCGGAATTAACCGGGGAAACTTTTTTGGCCGCGGAAAAGAAAAAGACCATGGCTAAAACACCAAGGATACTAAGAGTTCTTTTAAAAATTTTATTCATGGTGAAATCTTTTAGTAAACGAAGATCAGAATCTCAAGCAATAAACATTCACATAATTCAGACAATGGGGGGTAAATCCCCTCCTCCGACAACCGCGGCGAGAGCAGGTTTGATCTTCTCACTTCCGGAAACAAGTTGAATGGTTTTTCCTATTGTCAGGTGATTACGCATGGTTTCCAAAATAGTGGTGGCCAAATCCTCCCGGGGGAGAAATCCATGATGAGGGAGTTTTTCCGATGCCTGAATCCGGCCGGTCCCTTTTTCATCAATCAAGGTACCGGGTGCGAGGATAGTGTAATCAAGTCTCGAGGAACGTAATCTCGCATCCGCCACACCCTTGGCCCGCAAATAGTGCTGGATTCGGACCGACTCGCTGTTCGGATCGGCCCCGATCGCACTGATCATGATGAATCGACGGACGCTCTGTTTCTCACAGTCATCCATCAGACGGATGGCCGCGTTTTGATCGACATCAGTGGTCTTGTCCGGGCCGGTCTTGGATCCTGAACCGGCGGTGAAAATGACGGCGTCGAGCCCAGGAAGATACTTGGATACCCCGGATTCCAAATCTCCGGTCACCGCGGGTACGCCAATCCCGGTGAATTTGGTTTGCTGTCTTGGGTCCCGAATCAGGGCCACGGGGGAAAAATCATGAGCTCCCCAAAGCTTTCCGCTGAGTAAAGTCCCCACCTTTCCATTGGCTCCGACAATTAATACTTTCATGAAGACCTTGGTACTTCGATGAGAGGTGCATGGCAAGGACTAGCTTTGGGGCAAGCGAATTTGTTCGTCGACCGTGGAAGATTTTAGTAAGAATATTCGCTTCCCTGTAATGACCGTACGCACACGAATCGCCCCTTCCCCTACGGGTTCCCCCCATGTGGGCACCGCTTACATGGCCTTATTTAACCTTGCCTTTGCCCGCAAGTATGGTGGCGAGATGATCCTGCGGATCGAGGATACCGATCAGAGCCGTTCGAGCCAGGCATCAGAAGATGCGATTCTTTCCTCCTTGAAATGGTTGGGGCTTGACTGGGACGAGGGACCGGATTGTGGCGGCGATTTTGGACCATATCGTCAAAGCGAACGGCTTGCATTCTACAAGGAAGCCATCCAAAAACTGGTGGACGCCGGGTATGCGTATCCCTGTTTCTGCACCCCTGAACGACTGAACGAACTCAGGAAGAAGCAGATAGAAAACAAGGAGACTCCACGCTATGACGGACATTGCCTCAGCCTGAGCCGGGAGGAAATCGAACAGAAAATGAAGGCAGGGGAAAAATACGTCTACCGGTTAAAGATTCCCGATGAAGGGGTCTGCGAATTTGAGGATGAATTGCGGGGCAAAGTCTCGATCGAATGGAGTCAGGTGGATCATCAAATTATTCAAAAATCGGATGGCTATCCCACCTACCATCTGGCCAGCGTGGTTGATGATTATTTGATGAAGATCACCCATGTGATCCGGGGGGAAGAATGGATCAACAGCACACCCAAACATATTTTACTCTATCAAGGATTTGGCTGGAAACCACCGAGTTTTGCCCACCTCCCCCTCTTACGCAACCCGGATAAATCAAAACTATCCAAGCGTAAAAACCCAACCAGCATTGATTATTACAAGGATGCCGGATTTGTTCCCGAAGCCGTGGTCAATTATCTGGGCATGATGGGATATACCCTGCCTGATCAAAGAGAAATCTTTACGGTTCAGGAAATGAGTTCCACTTTCGAGATCAAAAGAATGAGCCTGGGTGGACCCATTTTCGATATTGCCAAGCTGAAATGGTTAAACGGGCGATACTTGCGTGAAAAACTTACTCGAGAGGATGTCCTGCGGAGAATGATTGAATGGAAGGCCAATCCGCAATTTCTAGATAAAATCCTTCCTCTTGCCCTGCCGCGGCTGGAAACTTTTTCTGATTTTTTCCCGCTGGCTCAATTCTTGTTGAATGATGTGCCTAACTATGAGGTGGATCTTCTGGCAGGCAGACTGGAAACGGGCATGGCGGCTAAAGTCTTAAAAATTGCTGAATGGGAACTGGAAAAAATGCCTGCCTGGAACCGGGAAGGGCTCTCTTCGCTTTTTCAAAAAATAGCGGATACGGAGGAATTAAAACTCAAACAGATCCTGCCTCCCTTCTTTGTTGCAGTCAGTGGAAGCACCGTCTCGCTTCCCTTATTTGACAGCCTGGCATTACTGGGTCCGGATTTGGTGAGAACCCGGATCCGGATTGCCCTGGAAAAATTGTCCGTGTCGGGAGCGGGATTAAGCAAAAAAGGACTTAAAAAACTGGAGAAAGAATATGCTCAAAAATACGGCAACCGGATCGACTAGCAATTCATCACCACCATGGAAGAAAAACAAGATTTAGAAAAACCGCAGGATTTTATTCGGGCTCGTATTGCGGAGGATCTTGCCAATCAAAAAAATGAGGGACGGGTACACACCCGTTTTCCCCCGGAACCAAACGGATACCTGCACCTGGGCCACGCCAAGAGCATCTGTCTGAACTTTGGCATTGCCAAGGAATTTAACGGCCTCTGCAACCTGCGACTCGATGATACCAATCCGTCCGCTGAGAAAGTGGAATACGCCAAGGCAATTCAGGAGGATGTGAGATGGCTTGGGTTTGACTGGGATGAACGGCTCTTTCATGCATCCGATTATTTTGATCAGCTCCACCAATGGGCAATTCAACTGATCGAAGATCATAAGGCATTTGTCTGTGACCTAACCTTTGAGGAAATGCGGGCACATCGCGGAACCCTTACTGAACCCGGACAAAACAGTCCTTTTCGGGAGCGGTCGGTCGCAGAGAATCTCGACTTGTTCGCCAGAATGAAGGCTGGGGAATTCGATGAGGGCACCAGGACCTTGCGGGCCAAAATCGATATGACTTCCCCCAACCTGAATTTGCGGGACCCGGTCATTTACCGGATTCTGCATCAGGAACATCCCGAAACCGGGGACCAATGGAAAATCTATCCGTCCTATGATTTCGCCCATGGACAGTCTGATTCCCTCGAAGGAATCACTCACTCCCTCTGCACGCTGGAATTTGAACATCACCGTCCACTTTATGACTGGTTTTGCGAGAGCCTGAAAATTCATCACCCGCAACAGATTGAATTTGCCCGCCTGAATTTGAACTACACCGTGATGAGCAAAAGAAAAATGCTCCGGCTGGTGGAAGAGGGACAGGTCGACGGCTGGGATGATCCCCGTATGCCAACCCTCAGTGGAATGAGAAGACGGGGATACACCCCAAATGCGATAAGATCGTTTTGTGAAAGGGTTGGCTTGGCGAAAAGGGAGAACATTATCGAAATGGAATTGCTCGAATTCTGCCTAAGAGAGGATTTGAATAAATGTGCCCAGCGCCGACTGGGGGTCCTCGACCCCCTAAAAGTGACCATTTCCAACTATCCAGATGACCAAGTTGAAAAACTGGATGCGGTCAACAACCCGGAAGATCAAAACGCGGGGACCCGAAAGATTACTTTTTCCAAAACCATTTATATTGACCGGAATGATTTCATGGAAGATCCCCCCAAAAAATTCTTCCGCCTGGCCATGGGAAAGGAAGTTCGATTGAAATACGCCTATTATGTGACCTGCCGGGAAGTGATCAAAAATGAACAGGGTGAGATCACGGAACTGATTTGTGAATATGATCCGGAAAGCCGGGGGGGTGGCACACCGGACGAAAGGAAAGTGAAAGGCACGATTCAATGGGTCGATTCAACCTCGGGGATTAATCCGGAAATCCGGCTCTATGACCGGTTATTCAAAGTCCCCAATCCCGAGGAAACGGATGAGGGCAAGGACTATGTCAGCAATATAAATCCGGAATCCCTCCGTTCCTTATCCCATGCCCTCGTCGAGGCCAGCATACAGAAATTGGGCGCGGGCGAGCCTTTTCAATTGGAAAGAATCGGCTATTTTACCATTGATTCCAAGGCAAGAAAGTCTGGCGAATTGGTGCTAAACCGGAGTGTGGCCATGCGTGACAGTTGGGCCAAGAAACAACGGAAATAATCAAGTCTGGCAACCCTTGCCCCATGGATTCATGCTTGCCATCAATTTACTTTTTGAGATCATTAGAAAATTTGTTACCCAGAAGTATCAATCAATCAGCCCACATAAAATATGAGTAATCAAGAATCTGAACCGGATATGAAATTATTTTGGGGGTGTTTCATCGCCCTCATTACAACCGCTTTTGCTTTCATCACGAGAGCTTTCCTGGTGAACGCCGCACCTTTTTGGCCAAGCACATTCGGGT
Source organism: uncultured Verrucomicrobiota bacterium (assembly GCA_902615835.1). Taxonomy (GTDB): domain Bacteria; phylum Verrucomicrobiota; class Verrucomicrobiia; order Opitutales; family Seribacteraceae; genus Seribacter. The sequence goes on along the minus strand of CACMQL010000010.1, from coordinate 24,494 downwards.
TAGACCAAGTTCAGGCTCAGGAACTCTTCGGAGCTGGGATCTGGCCATTCGCTATCAGTATCATCGTCTTTAGTCTCATTATTGATAATATTGGATACCGGGCTGCGATGATTTTCAGTTTCATCTGCTACGCCCTCTATGCAATTCTTGCCTTTCAGGCTTATGGGGTTGTGATGGCCGAGGGTTTAGAAGGGGATGCACTTAGCGCGGCACAGGGAGAAGCGTACAATCTTCTTTACTGGGGCTCCGTAATCCTTGGGCTGGGTAACGGAACAGTGGAAGCTTTCATCAATCCCGTGGTCGCCACCATGTTTAAGAAGGATAAAACCAAATGGCTCAATATCCTGCATGCCGGGTGGCCGGGCGGACTCGTTCTTGGTGGCATCCTGACCATTCTTCTTGGAGCTCAGGCCGCGGATGACTGGAGGATCCTGATTTATCTTATTGCAATCCCTGCGGTGGTTTATCTTGTCATGCTTCTTAAGGTACAATTCCCCGTTAATGAACGGGTCGAATCCGGAACATCCTATAAGGAAATGCTTGCAGAATTTGGAGCCATCGGAGCCTTGATATCTGGATATTTAATTTTCAGACAGCTGGGCATGGTTTTTAGCTGGAGCGATCCGATCGTTTATGGTCTTACCGGAGCTGCGACCGTGGGGTACGGGCTTTATTGTAAATCACTGGGACGCCCTTTGCTTATTTTCCTCTGTATCATCATGATCCCTCTCGCTACCACTGAACTGGGAACCGACGGGGCAATTTCAGGACTGATGGAAGAACCCATGAAGGAAGCTGGATATAACGGCCTTTGGGTATTGATCTACACCTCGGCGATTATGATGGTTTTGCGCTTCTGGTTTGCCGGACCGATTGTTAACGCACTGGGTCCTTTGGGTCTCCTGGCCACATCTGCCGTACTGGCCATTGTGGGTCTGTATCTCCTCAGTTCCGCCTCCGGACTTGCCATGATTTTTGTTTTTGCAACCCTATATGGTTTCGGAAAGACTTTTTTCTGGCCCACGACCCTGGGAGTAGTTTCCGAGCAATGCCCCAAAGGTGGTGCTCTTACCCTGAACGCCATTGCCGGTATTGGGATGCTCGCGGTTGGTATTCTCGGTGGGCCGGTGATTGGAAAAATGACTGAAGATTCGATTAAAGCCTCAGTGGAAGAAGCCACATCCGCCGATACTTACCAGAAAATATCCAATGACAGCACTTATTTTCTTGGCGACTACACCGCCGTGGACGCGTCCAAAATTGGTGATTTGCCTGAGGAAGAACAGACAAAAGTTCAGGCAAGTATGCAAACGGGTAAACAAGGATCCCTTGCCAGCGTGGCAATCTTTCCTGTATTCATGTTGGCATGCTATCTTGCCTTAATCTTTTACTTTAAAGGCAGGGGCGGCTACAAGCCCGTTGAGATCTAAGGGGTCTTTTAAATTCTCTTTACAAAAAAAGCCATATTCATTGGGATATGGCTTTTTTGTAGGGTCGCACCCGAAACAAAATTTTTATTCACAACCCTGAACCAAACTAAAAAACATTATGGCTAAGAAAAAACCATTACGCATCGGATTAATCGGATACGGCTTCATGGGACGGACCCACTCCAACGCCTTCCGCAAAGTTCCCAACTTCTTTCCGGAATTAAAATACGAACCTCAACTGGCTGCAGTGTGCGCCCGAAATAAGGAGCGTGCGGAAGAATTTGCCGAGCAGTGGGGATATGAATCCGTTGAAACGGACTGGAAGGATTTGGTCGCCCGAGACGACATTGATGTGATTGACATTGCCGCTCCCAATAATGTGCATCATGAAATTGCAATTGCCGCGGCCAAAGCCGGAAAAGGTATCCTTTGTGAAAAACCACTCGCCTTGAACTGCAAGGAAGGAGAGGAAATGGTACGCGAGGTCGAAAAAGCAGGCGTGGCCAACATGGTATGGTACAACTACCGTCGCATCCCTGCCGTAACCATGGCCAAGGAAATGGTCGATGAAGGTCGCCTCGGTAAAATTTATCACTACCGCTCAAACTTTCTTCAGGACTGGACCATCAGCACCGATCTTCCTCAGGGCGGCGAGGGCTTGTGGAGGCTCGATGCCAAGGTGGCAGGGAGCGGCGTAACGGGTGATTTGCTTGCTCATTGTATTGACACCGCAATCTGGTTGAACGGTCCGATCGTCGAGGTTAATGCAATGACTGAAACTTTCATCAAAGAACGCGTTCATACCGCGACCGGCAAAAAGCAAAAGGTAACCATTGATGATGCCTGTGCCTTCCTTGCCAAGTTTGCCAATGGATCGCTGGCCATCTTCGAATCCACCCGCTACGCCCGGGGACACAAAGCCCTCTACACTTTTGAAATTAACGGGGCGGACGGTTCGCTTTTCTGGGATCTCCATGACCTTCACCGTCTGGACTACTTTGAATATGACAAGGAAGATCCCAAGACCCGTGGCTGGCGTTCAATTCATGTGACCGACGGTGGCGAACATCCATACATGGACAAATGGTGGGTGCCCGGGCTTAACATCGGATATGAGCACAGTTTTATTAATCAGTTTGCTGATTTTGTGGCCGGATACCGTTCACGAAAGAAACGCCCACTACGTCCGGACTTCCGTGACGCCCTCGAGACTCAATATATTTGTGAAGCGGTTCTTGATTCGGCTAAATCCAAAAAATGGAAAAAAGTCGGAAAGATCCGATCGAAAGCTAAGTAAGCTTTCTCAGGTGCTGATTTCATTCTCCCAAGGAGAGTCAGGCTTTTTGCCTGACTCTTTTTTTTTGTCAAAATCGGTTTATTTCAGCTTGCACGATGCAGACGGGTTGAAATGATAATAAATCCTATGAAAACCTTACTTTCTTTTCTGTTAATTATATCCAATGTTCTTGTGACTGCCCGTGCTGGAGACTGGCCAAGTTGGCGCGGACCCGCCCGGGATGATGTTTCCATGGAAAAAGGACTGCTCAAAAGTTGGCCGTCCAATGGACCCAAGAAAGTATGGATGAGCAAGGATGCTGGTCTCGGATACGCGGGATTTTCAGTCGCGCATGGGGCCCTTTACACCATGGGTGCCTTTGGCGGAACTGAAAAACTGATTGCCTATCGTGCCGTCTCTAGTTCAGCAACCAACCAAAAAGTATGGGAACTGGAAGTGGGAGACTTGTTGACCAATGGCTGGGGTGACGGACCACGAACCACTCCCACCGTTTCAAACGGCAAAGTCTATGCCCTGGGGGGAAAAGGAAACCTGGTCTGTGCGGATGCCAGAACTGGCCTAAAGATCTGGGATGTACATTTGGTAAAAGATCTCGGTGGCAAGGTTCCCGGATGGGGATACACTGAATCCGTTCTGGTCGATGATGGTCGTGTGATTTGCACGCCCGGAGGAAAGGCCGGTGCCCTCGCCGCATTGGACGCCAAGACCGGTAAAATCCTCTGGCGCTCGAAGGAATTCACCGAGCCGGCCCAGTATTCCTCTCCGATTGTCATTAATCATGGCGGGAAAAGCCAATATGTTCAGCTCGTGATGAAAAAACTGGTGGGTATTGATGCCAAAAATGGAAAAGTAGTATGGACCTCGGACTGGCCCGGAAAAGTAGCGGTTATCCCCACCCCTATTTACAGTGATGGCCATGTTTATATTTCTTCAGGCTATGGGATTGGATGTAAACTTGTGGAATTGACTTCCTCCGGAGCCAGGGATGTTTATGACAACAAGATCATGAAAAACCATCACGGTGGGGTCATCAAGATTGGTGATCATTTATACGGATACTCGGATGGCTACGGATGGGTATGTCAGGATTTCAAGACAGGTGAGTTGGTCTGGAATGAAAAGAAAGCCCTGGGCAAAGGGGCGATTGCTTACGCCGATGGTCGGTTATATTGCCTCGGCGAAGGCGATGGCAGGGTCATCCTCATTGAAGCGACCCCAAAGGGATGGAATCCAAAGGGTGAATTTACGATTTCTCCCCAGACCAAGCAAAGAAACCCCAAGGGTAAAGTTTGGACCCATCCGGTTATCGCCAACGGTAAAATGTACTTAAGGGATCAGGAACTGATTTTCTGCTACGATATAAGTAGCTAAGAAAATATTACTCCAACCCCAATACCTTTTTTCCCTCTTCGGAAATCATCCGTGGATTCCACTGTGGTTCCCATATGATATCAACTTGGGCGGAATCCACTGAATCCAATTTCTCAATTCTTGTTTTGGCATCCTCGGCAATCACGGGGCCCATCCCACAGCCTTGTGCCGTGAGGGTCATTTTTATAAAAATTTGCTTTCCGGATTCTCCTTCTTGGACCTTTAGGTCGTAGATCAGACCCAAGTCGACAATATTAACGGGAATTTCAGGATCATAACATCCGCGTAGGGCATCCCAGACTTGTTTTTCCTCAAAAGGACCGGCGGACTCCTCTGCCTGATCAGCCCGTAAAACTTTTTCTTTTATCTCTTCTCCCAATGCCGAAAGTTGGTCTTCCCCCACCCTATACATACCACTGGCATCTCGAAGTGTTACTGAGTTACCCAGAGATTGGGCAATCGTGTAAGTCGCACCCATTGCCAGAGTCACTTGATCTCCAGCTGGAATAATGGTGGCTACACAGTTTGCATTGAGCGTAATTTCCTTATTCATAATTTCATTTTCCATGGACTGAATCCAAGCCGGGCACGATACCAGGGAAGAATGCCATACATTCCGAGAGGATCGTTGAGAGACCTAAGGATGGGCTGGACATCAGAAAGTTTATTTAGCAGTGTTTTTGGAACCGTACTGCCACCTAGCGAAATACCCTCCTGACGAACCTCTAATAATGAAGCCAGGGCCTCCGTTGGTGTTTTGATCTTGGGAAATTCCTCGATGTCAAAACTGGTTCCGAGCCCCGCTAAATCAGAAGCCATTGCAATCGCCTGCGAGAGCCCACCCAGATCATCCACCAACCCAAGGTCATAGGCTTCCTGCCCCGTCCATACCCTTCCCTCTGCCAAGTTTTCAACTTCTCCAGGAGGCAGGTTACGGCTGTCTCCAACCAGAGAAAGAAACCTTTCATAGGTCTGGTTGACATATTCCTGAATGGTGGAAATTTCCTCTTCGGTCTTGGGTCTGGCAATGGAAAGAATATCCGAAGAGGGATTTGTTTTCACCCGATCCCAGGATAATCCATAACCAGAACCCAGTGATTCCACATTTGGAAGAATACCAAATACGCCAATCGATCCGGTGATTGTCTGAGGCCCGGCAAGAATTTTATCACTTGCAGTGGCAATCCAATATCCCCCGGATGCGGCCACGGGACCCATGGAAACGACGACCGGCAGTCCAGCTTCCCTCGCCCGAATAAGTTCAAAAAGAATAGCTTCGGATCCGGAGACGCTCCCACCCGGCGAGTTTATTCTCAGAACCAAGGCCTCGTAAGTTTCCGGATTCTTGCGGATTTTACGAATTCTCCGGGCAATCTTGTCTCCGCCCACATTTTGTCCGTTATCAACCGAGCCATCCACAATCGCTCCCTCGACATACACCACCGCAATTTTTCGGCTGTCTCCATTTTTATCCAAAGGATTCGTTCTGAGTCCTTCAAGATAATTACCGAAATCAACCTGGACAAAGGTATTTTCCTCCTTTTCCGCAGCTCCCAATTTAATTAAACGATCAATCACTCCTCCGAAATCATCGATCCGATCGACCAACCCTTCCTTCACGGCTTCCTCTGGTTTCCAAAGAAACTTTTCACTCAGGGTTTCATTGAGGTCTTCCCAGCGCATTGATCTGGCCGTAGCCACCGAACGCAGGTAGTGCTCCCAGCGTGCATGTAAAAGATTTTGAACCTGTGCCCGGTTTTCCTCACTAAACTGATTATTGGTGAAGGGCTCAACCGCCCCTTTGTAGCGCCCGGTCCGGACCACCTGGATGCCGACGCCATATTTTTTGAAAGCATCACCGAGAAAAAGCTGCTCACTGGCGAGACCTGGCAACAGCATGGTACCCGCCGGATCCATGATAAGTTCATCACAATTTGAATAAACCAAATAGTCCAGCTGACGGGGACTGTGTAAATAACCGATAATTTTCTTCCCACTTTGCTTAAAGCTCGCCAATGCTCTGTTAAATTCAAGAACCGTCTCATAACCACAACCATAGCCGGAAGGAGCAAAACCACCGGTCATAAAAATGCCCTTGATGCTCTTTTCTGCCGAGGCTTTAGCCAGGGCATCCACCACTTCTCGAAGATGATATCCGGGAATCATCTCTTCCTTCGACAAGGCCTGACGGGTCAGATCCTCTAAAGTGAAATCAGCAGGACGGTCCGTGAGGTTCATGGTCAGATCCAAAACTAAAAAACTATCCTTTTTAATCCGCTCGTCAGGAGGACTGAGGAATGATCCGGCCAAAAAAGAAAATACGAGTAGAGAAAGAATGGCAAACAGAGCAGCCGAGACCAAAAGTACGGCCATTCGTTTTAAGACATCCTTAAAAAATGATTTCATAGATGTAAAAAAACAGATCTTTCGCATCCAGGTCGAAGAAAATCTTTGCCAGATACGAAAAAGCCGACAAGTTTGCCATCCATGAGTTCAGAACAACTATCAGTTGAAAGAAAAGCACTCCGTATTAATCTGGATCCCACTAAGTATGGGACTTTTGCTGAAATTGGTGCCGGCCAGGAAGTAGCAAGGCACTTTTTTCAGGCAGGCGGAGCGGCCGGAACCGTGGCCAAGACCATGTCAGCTTATGACATGAAGTTTAGCGACAAAATTTATGGTGAGGCCGGCAGGTATGTCTCCCGCAAAAGGCTGGTACAAATGATGGCCCATGAATTTGGGCTTCTCAAGGAAAGACTATCATCGGACCGGGGGGCGGAAAGCCATTTTTTTGCCTTTTCAAACACCGTCTCCGCCCTGAATTTTCACAAGACCAATGAGTGCCATGGTTGGATGGGCATTCGCTTCCAATTGGAGCCACTGGGGGAGATGCACGACATCATCCTGCATGTCCGCATGCTCGACCGTGAAAACCGTCTGCAACAGGAGGCCATTGGCATGCTCGGGGTTAACTTACTTTATGGCGCTTTTCACCAGTATGAAAACCCGGATGATTTCATACAAAGCCTGGCCGATGGAATCGATGTGGAACGTATCGAAATTGATATGATTGAATTCAACGGGCCCGCATTTGAAAAATTTGATAACCGAATTTTGTGCCTGAAGCTCACCCAAGCAGGGCTCACCGATGCCATCATGTTTGATCAAAAAGGTTTTGTGGTGCAGGCATCAGAAGTTCTCTACAAAAAATCCTGCCTGATTGAACGCGGTAGTTTTCGACCGGTCACCAAGGTAAATCTTGACATGCTGGAGAATGCCAAAAAACAATTTATCACCAGGGAACAAGTGGATGAAGGGGAACTGATGGTGTTTACGGAGCTTACCCTTGGCAGCCTGGCGAATGAAGGAACCATTAATTACAAGGATTTTATTTCCAGAATTGAAGTGATTAATGCCTGCGGATACGGAGTGTTGGTTTCAAATTATTTTGAATATTATAAACTCGCATCCTACTTAAGACGCTTGATCAAAAAACCGATCGGACTGGTTATGGGGCTCAACAACCTGGCTGATATTTTCAAGCAGGAATACTATTCAAACTTGGAAGGGGGTATTCTGGAAGCCTTTGGTGTCCTGTTTAAGGATAATATACGAATCTATGCCTATCCGGTGGAAAAAGAGACTTTCGAAAGATACCGGCAACAGTTTCGCAGGGGGGACAATGTCAGCATCAAGGAAACCAAGAGTGGCCTAATCAATGTCGAGAACCTTTTCGTGGCGGATAATCTGAGAAATCTTTATAAATACATTCGTGAAAACGGGTTTCTCGAAACCATTTCGGAATGCAACCGTGAGAATATGAAATTTTTCTCCCGCGATATTTTTGATCGAATTGTAAAAAGGGAAGAAGGTTGGAAAAACAATCTTCCCGAAAGTGTTGCCAAGATGATTGAAGCCAAAAACCTATGGCGTGAAGCATAGTAAAAAAATTTTGTTCATCCAATAACTGATAAAAAATGTACCTGACCAACAAAGAGAGGGTATTGAAAGTAGTCCTGAAATTATTTTCCAAACCGTCTCAGGCTCCAAGTTATTTTTGTCATTTGATCACGGGCAAGTCGCCTCTTGAGCTACGACTCCCGTGGTGGTCGTATGATGCAATCAACTATCTTAAAAATTTAAAATTCGAATCCTGTTTTGAGTGGGGAAGCGGAGGTTCTACTCTTTTTTTAGCTACCTTATGCAAGCAAGTAACTGCAGTTGAAAATGATTCAAAATGGTATAAAAAATTGGAATCAGAAATAAGAGAAAACCAATTGAAAAATATTTCCTTACTGCATAGGGATCTTAACCTTTCAAATTCAGCTAATTTTAAAAAGTCAGTTTACTTTAATTCGCTCAATAAAAAGTACGATTTAATCGTAATCGACGGCGAAGATCACTTCGGACCCGAATCAAGTTGGTCAGCCCGAACAGCTTGTTTTGAAAAAGCACAGGATTTCATTAATCCCGACGGTTTAATTGTCGTTGATGACTCCTGGAGATATCCTGAGATTAAAAAATTATCGAACGCATCCTCATCCTTCAGTTTTGAAAGCCTGGGCCCCGCCCGCAGAGGAGTTACCAGTACAGATATTTATCTATATTAGGTTTTAAAATTCAAAATCGGCAAAAACGATGCGGTGATCGGAGCCGAGCAGGCAGAGATGATATCCGCCAACTTGGGCAGAGTCAGGAACCAGATTCTGAAAAAGCTTTGGGGAAGCCAGTAGGTAATCAAAGCGGGCGTAACTATCCTGCTTGTCCCAGTAATGCGTCCAAAAATGACCTTCCTGATCCTTACACTGGACCATTTGAGTAAGGATCGAATTATTAACCTGTAAAAACCTCCGCAGTGGGGCTGAATTTTTGTGGTCATTAAAATCTCCAAGTACCAGGTATTGGGGGTCTTTGTAAGGGGGGTATTTTGAACGTATGTAATCCCGAATCACCCGGGCTTCTTTTTCCCGTCGGAGGGCGGCCTCGGGATCATCCGGCCGTTCAGTCCATTTACTTTTAAGGTGAAGATTGAATAGCGTCCATTTGGTATTACCCGACTTGAATTCAATTTCCATCAAGCCACGACTGGGGGTTCTTTCGACTTCAAAATATTTAAAACTCAAATCCGGGAATTTCCTGATAATCGTAAACGGAACTTTTGAGAGAAGAGCGAGGTGCCTTTCCTCCCCTTCCTGCAGACCGGGCAACCATGCGGAATATTTAAATTGGGTACCCTGAGTCATATTTAAATCTTCCCAAAGTTCATTGAGATATACTCTTTCACCCATTTCCTGAATGGCGAGGATGTCCGGGTCCGTCTGATTGATCACTGATCTTATAATCTGGCGTTCCTTCAGCGGTTTTGGATACTCTTCCCTCCATCTTCCCGAGACCTTTCGGTCCATAACCAAATAATTCTCAACATTGTAAGATGCCACCCTTATTGTTTCGGCCCCAACGAAAGATGGGCCGAAAAAACAACAAATGAAAACAAGAAAAATAAGCGGATTTTTATCCACGCCCACGGATGATGTTAACATTTAATCTTTTATTGCGAGGAACTTCGTGCCTGTCCTTAAACTGCCCGGGATCGGTAGAATTTCGGGCATTGTAGGTATCCTCGGTCATATGAGAAAGATGAATAGCTTGAAAGGGATAAACACCAGAATATCCTTTGCCCCAACGAAAAACCATTCCACTGGTGCTCGCAGGGGTAATTTTTATTTTGTGCGAACCAAAAGGTTTACCCATGAATTCAGCCGACTTGATTGGGTTCCAATCAGCTCCTGAAAATTTCTTCATAATGTCATCCCACTTTGTCATCATGGGGATTTTGGCTCTTTTCGATTCCATGGGATCGATGTAAAGAGAACCATCACCCACCAGAGGCTCAATGTCCTGCAATTGCATATTGGTAACATCCGGAATGAAATTAGGGGAATGAAATGCAATGGAAAAAGTGGTGGGAAACTCCTCCTTACGTTCTTCGTCAATTTCTCCCCAAAAACTTAATCCACGGTGATTGATCTGAATGTTGTACTCAAAGGTAGCATTGTTATCGAACATTCCTTTGATGGTGGTCTCTTCCCGTTCCATCGAAACGGGAGGAGGTTCATCAAAAGAAACAATTCTCCGATGCTTCCATTGTCGGTTTCTTTCGCCTGGATTTAAGTAAAAAACAGGACGGAAATTAATACTTAGGGGAACCCGCTGAGCTCTATCTCCCAGCCCTTCCTCTGCTTTTTTGGCTTGGTTTTTTAGCCAAAGGTGAACGACATGACCATTACGATGCAAGGCCACATCGTAGACAGCACTTTCCAAAACGGTGTTGTAGTTTTTCCATTTTCCCTCCGTGTAATGAGAAAGACTCCCTCCTTTGCTATCAGCGATCCTAGGATCCAAAGGCATCAATTGTGCCTTCAATCGACGAAGTCCTTCCGCCAAAGCCTGGGATTCTGGGTTTAACCGCTCCCACCCAAGCTCGTATGGACGATTTGGATTATTACGCATGAGAAGGGTGACTCCCTCATCTCCAGCATCCACATACATTGCTTCGATTTCAGTCCCCGTCGAACTTATCCATTGGTGATATTTGGAAATGTCGGCTTCCACCAGAGCAGGAACTTTCATCTTCTTACGTTTATTGGCTTCCTGTCCTCGCATTTTATTTCTTTCCTGCAAGTCTTTATTAAGCTTTTTGGCAAGAGCTTGGGAATCCTTGGTGAGTCTGGACAGGGGAACCGTAGCCTCGGAGCGACCCTGATTGACCAGTAAATTGATATCTTCCCCCACGATTGAAATGAACTTGGCCTTGATCAGCGATCCGTTGGTAGCCTGCCAATTATGTTCTTCATCCAGAGCCACGTCTTCCGTGACTACGGTAGGTTTGGCGGCAACCTTCGGTCGAGGGGGAGCAGGTGCCGGTTTCGGACGAGAGGGTACAGGCTTGGGCGTGGGTTTATTGGCTGATGCCAGTTGATTCGCCAGTTCCTGCGATTGCGGAGATAGACTGGTCATCGGAAGCGGAACCATTTGTCCATTCCATTCAATGGTTACGGTGCCGGCGAAAAGTTTGACAAACCTTGCTTGTAAGGTTCTTCCCTGCACATCTGTCCAGGAGTGTAATTGATTTGGAGCTACAACTGTATCAAAAGGAGAGGACTTCCCATTCATTTGCGAAGCAAGTTGCCGGGCGAGACTCTGGGACTCCGGGGAAAGACTCGCCAAAGGAATGGGAACAATTTGCCCGTTCCATTTAATGGTCACTTTTTCGGTGTCGAGACTGATAAAGGAAGCTTGCAGTGTACGTCCCTGACTATCGGTCCAGGGATGCAGTTGATCACTCTGGGCAGGTAGTAATCCAAATGAAAAGAAAATGGGTAACAATAAGAGATAGATTTTCATAATGTGGGCTTTGATTAACTGGAAAGATTAAGGATCAGTTTTTTTCCCAAGAAAGGACTACTTTTTCTTTTTTCTGATCCCATGGTTTAAAGACATCAAAAATTTTACCAGGATTCAAGATTCCTTTTGGATCAAGTGCCTTCTTGATGGCGAGCATTGCCTTCCATTCGGCCTGATTAAATTGATCTCTTACAAAAGGTGTTTTGGCAAGACCGACTCCGTGCTCTCCACTGATCGCTCCGCCAAGCTCGATTACTTTTTGCATGAGTTGGTGAAGTGCCCGGACCGCCTCTTCCGTTTCAGAACCGTTTTCCTCATCGTACATAAAATTCACATGCAAGTTTCCATCCCCACAGTGGCCAAAAACACCAATTTTTAATTTGAAAGTTTGCCGCAGGGAATCGACAAATTGAATCAGCTGTATCTGACGGTCCAAAGGCACCACCACATCCTCATTCAGTTTCGTGCTGGCTAATTTTTTCATTGAAGAGGAACCCTGTCTCCTAACGGCCCATAATTTTTCAGCTTCCTCTTCAGTATCCGCCTTCCGGAAGGAAAGGGACTTATCTTTCAACCAATTCTCCACCAATGAAGATTCCTGGACCACGCTTTCCGCAGTCCCATCCAATTCGATTAAGACCATGGGCTTGGGCTCGATTCCAGAAAAAACTTCGAACCCAACATATTTTTGGAGACAATCGATGGTCCACTGATCCATATATTCAATAATCGATGGAAGGACTCCTAATTTGCTGAGTGCAAGGGGAGTATTAAGGGCGGTCTGGTCATCGCAAAAGACCCCGAGAAAAGTAACACGATTCGGAACCGCTAAAATTAGGCGAACGGTAATTTCCGTAACCACGCCAAGGGTTCCCTCGCTCCCGATCCACAAATCCCGCAAGTTATAACCCGTAGCAAATTTACGGGTCGCCCTTCCCCACCTCACAAATTCTCCGGTTGGTAGGTATCCAGCAAGAGAAAGTACATAATCCCGGGTTACCCCATATTTTACGCAACGTAAACCACCCGCGTTACAGGCCACATTACCACCCAGGGTGCAGAAATTTTTCGAGGATGGATCAGGCGGATAAAATAGCCCCTTTTCGGATACTTTTTGCTGTAAATCTCCAACCACCACGCCCGGACCACACCGGGCTAGCATATTAGTCGGATCGATTTCAATGGAAGAAAGGTTGGACAGATCAAGCACCCAGCCACCCGCATGGGGAGTGGCCCCGCCTGTCAAACTAGAACCTGTGCCCCGACAGGTAACCGGGATGCAAAATTCATTGGCCAACTTAAGGACCTTTCCCACTTCATCAGGCTTTTTGACTTGAACCAGAGCCTGTGGGAAACCACTTACCTTAAGTCCATCGTAGGATGAAGCATACAATTCTTGCTCTCCGGTACAGACGGAGTCCCCCAGCTTTTGCATCAGGGCTTGGAGAGCTTTTTCTCGATTATCCATTCCTTTGCCTTTATAGGTTGTTGAGCCTTGCGACTCAAACCTTTAGATTATCGAATCATCCCGAAAATCAGCCGGCTTTTGTGTCCAGGCTGAGCTTGGATAAGTTCCTTGCTTTGAGCATGTTGACCACATCCATTATTTTTTGGTAAGGCAAGGAACGGTCCCCTCGGATGTGGATGGTGGGCTGATCCCCTTCGGTGCCCGCCACTTCATCGAGCTTTGCTTCCAAAGTCCCTTGCGTCACTGCATCTTTTCCCCAGCGGAACTGGCCATTGGCTTCGATGGTTATAAATTGATCATCCAACTTGGGAAGTTCCTGGGCTTGTGAAGTTTTCTGTGAAGGAAGATCAATCCGATTGTATTGTTCAATCACGGGCGTGGTGATCATAAATATAATCAGCAGAGAAAAGGCCAAATCAATCAGGGGCGTGACATTCAACTCGGAAATGACTGCCAGTTTGTTTTGTCTCTTGAAATCCCTAGCCATGGGTCCCGAACTTAGGAGTCCATTTCCAATTCAATGCGGTCGGCCAGGTTACTGGCAAAATTCTCGAGTTTTGTCATCGCCCCACGGGTCATTCCCAGAAGTCCATTGTAGACAAACACGATGGGGATTGCCACACAAAGGGCTGCCACTGTGGTTAACAACGCACCGGACACGCCGGGTGCGAGGTGCTCAATGGTGGCCCCACCGGCATCCATGGTTCCAAACGCATCCATCACTCCCCAGACGGTTCCCAGTAAACCCAAAAAAGGTGCACCGGAAACGATCGTTGCCAACCAGTACATTTTTGATTCATACCCGTCCCCCATTTCCGCCAATGCCCGACGGATGGCGTTTTCCACATAATTCATTCGTACTCTACCCTGTTTTTTTCCGCGGTGGGCGGCATCCATAGCCCGGGAGCAAATTCTTAAATATGGACTTCCTTCGCCGGCAAAAAGAGCGTCATCATAATCAAAAATCGAGTTAAGGTTGTTAATTCGCTTTTCATCCCGAGCGTTGTTGTGAAGTGCCCGCTTGATCTGCTGAAACTTGGACCACATCAAGGCAATTGCTGTACAATTAAGTAGCACGAGTACAAAAATAACCACCTTACCGGCGAAATTTGAATCCGCGAAATATTCAAAGACTTTTATGGCCGCCAAAGCATCCATACCAACTATTCCCATCATTTATCCTTTCCCAAAGATTACCACTCCTTATTACCATCAGGTTTTCCGGCATGAAAATCAATCAAATTCATCACCAAATTTTAGAATGCTCAAATCGAATTGAATTGCCCCGGACTCAAAAGAATTCTAGGCATCCTAGGCATGCGAGTTTCAGAAAAAGTTTTTCAGGAAATACAAGCCAAGACCTTTCGTACATCCGGTAAACTAAGCGTGGTTGGTCTCGATGGGTTTGTGGACAAGATCGTTACCCCGGTTGACAAAAGGCATGGGATGGGGGAGCATTTTGATGCGGTTGAGACTATCGCTGACCTGGGTTCAAGAATTTCCGCGGCCGCTGGTAAAAGTGCCAACTTAGAGCTTTTTCCACGATTTGAAAAATTGGGAGGAAACGGACCGATTATGGCCAATGCCCTTCTTTCACTGGGATTGGGAGTTAGGTACATCGGAGCCCTGGGTAAGCCATCAATTCATCCGGAGTTTGAAGAATTTGCTAGGAAAACAGATGCCATCTCCCTAACCCAGCCAGGCATTACCACCGCGATGGAATTCAAGGATGGAAAAATCATGTTAGGGAATATGATGAGCTTGGAGGAGATTGATTACCATCAAATCATCCAGGCCGCCGGGGAAGGTCCCTTCCTTGACTTGCTTTCGAAATGCGATCTGGTCTCCATCGTCAACTGGACCATGATTCCCAAGATGACCTCCATTCTGCAACAACTCGCGGATCAGGTGCTACCCAATCTTCCCCCCCGGGATAATCGATCCTTCTTTTTTGATCTGACTGACCCGGCAAAACGTTCCCAGGAAGACATTCTGGAAGTGCTCCAGGTAATCACCCGTTTTCAGTCGCATGCGGAAACCACCCTAGGACTCAATTACAACGAAACCCTCCAAGTCTGCGACACACTCGGGCTTGCCTCCGGGGATAAGAGCGAAGAATCGCTCAAGAAAATGGCCACCGAAATCCGCAGGAAGCTTGAGATTGCCTGCGTTGTAACCCATCCGGTTGATTCCGCCGCCTGTGCAACCAAAGATGGAGCCTGGTGGTCGGAAGGTCCCTTCTGCGATAACCCCAAAATTACCACCGGTGCGGGAGATCACTTCAATGCCGGTTTTTGTGCCGCAAATCTGAGTGGATTTTCCCCACTCACCAACCTGGCTCTCGCCACTTGCACTTCCGGCCACTATGTGCGGACCGCCCAGAGTCCCACCACCAACCAAGTCATTGAACTTCTCAAACAACAGGACAATCCAACTTAACTATGAGTCATGAACCCGGTATTTTAATTTCCTTTGAAGGATCTGAAGGGTGTGGAAAATCCACCCAAATTCGTCGATTGGCTGATCGTTTGGAAGAGATTGACCACCGAGATGTCGTGGTGACCCGTGAACCCGGGGGCACGATCATAGGCGAGGATATCAGACATCTACTGATGCATGCAGACTCCTCCAAAAATATATTTCCGGAAACTGAACTTCTTCTCTTTGCGGCAAGCCGGGCACAATTAGTAAGAGAGACGATCTACCCAGCAGTGCAGGAAGGAAAGATCGTTCTCTGCGACCGATTTCTGGATTCCACAACTGTTTATCAGGGAGTTGCCCGCCAAATTGCCGATGATCCGGTCACTCAGATTAATGCATTTGCGGTGGGGGATGTGGTCCCTGACCTGACCGTTGTCTTAGATCTCCCTGCAGAGGTGGGTTTGGAACGAATTAAGCACCGGGTATCGGACATGCCTGACCGCATGGAGCAGGAAAATGTTGAGTTTTACGGAAAAGTCCGGGAGGGCTATCTTCACCTGGCCAATAGCTTGCCGGAACGCTTCTTCGTGGTGGATGGTCTGGGCGAACCTGACGATATCGAAATTTTGATCTGGAATGAGATTCATTCGAGGTTTTTTTCCGAAGACTAAGGATTTTTCAAAAAAGTGAATTCTATTGCCCAGGACCGGCTTGAATCACTGTCTCAACGATACCAAACGGGTGGTCTACATCATGGTCTATTGTTTCGGGGAGACAGTCTATTATTTCTAGAATCATCACTCAGGCAACTATGTGCAGAGATTTTGAATATTGGAGAAGGAATGACCGAACATCCCGATCTTTTTCATCTTCGACCCACAGGCAAGGCACGGATTATCACGGTGGAGAAAACAAGGAGCTTGATGGCCGATCTTTACCGTTCTGGCCATCAAG
This sequence comes from uncultured Verrucomicrobiota bacterium, assembly GCA_902615835.1. Lineage (GTDB taxonomy): Bacteria > Verrucomicrobiota > Verrucomicrobiia > Opitutales > Seribacteraceae > Seribacter. Next base: position 8,149 of record CACMQL010000010.1, on the reverse strand, counting down.
GTAACCAAAAGGTTGCAATCATTCATGAAGCCGACCGGATGCGCAAGGAAGCGGCCAATGCCTTCTTAAAAACATTGGAGGAACCTCCTCCGGGCACTTTCCTTTTTCTCCTGACCACCCGGCCCTACTCCATTTTACCCACGATTAGAAGCCGTACGCTTCTGGTTAGGCTGGAGGAACCATCCTCACAAACGGAAAACCTGGAGATGCAAAACTGGTTGGAAAATTACACGCAATGGATCGAACTCCTTCTCAACCGGGAAAAATTAAAGCAGGACCGGGTAAGCCCTGTTTTTATGGCTTACGGACTGGTTGAAAGTCTAACCACCCTGATTAAAAGCACTGCGGATGAGATTACCAAGGAAGCACTGACCAGCCGCACCAAGGAATTAGAGGACAAGGAAAAAGATGCCTATGAGAGCGGACTTCGGCGTGGCGTTCGATCCCACATGCTCAAAGAAATTTCGGATAAAACCCGAACTTTTATTACCCAAAATGAAAAGATTTTCGGAAGTATCGACCTTAATGGTCAAAAGCTTGCCCGGGTCATCAGGAAACTTGAGAGCATGTCCGGTCTGCTCGAAGTCAACCTGAAGGAGGATTCTGCCCTCGAAGATTTTTTTCTTTCCTCCTTGCGTATCTGGTCCGCCAAGTAGAATCGCATACCCATGACCACCGTTTTCCAGAAGATCATTAATCGAGAAATCCCGGCAGAAATTCTTTTTGAAGATGACATCTGTATTTCAATTAAGGATATCGAACCGCAGGCACCCTTTCATGCCCTGATTATTCCGAAAAAAGTAATCACCCGAGTCGGGGAAGCGGATAATGAAGATGAGCCGATACTTGGACATCTATTAATCACCGCCAAAAAAATCGCTCTTGAACAAGGACTCAAACAAGGATTCCGTATCGTTATAAACAATGGTTCTGATGGAGGTGAAACCGTGCCACATCTTCATGTCCACTTGTTGGGCGGAAGAAGGCTCACCTGGCCCCCGGGCTGAAAACTTTATTCACCCCATGAGAAATTTATTCTTCATTTTTATTTTCACTCCCTTTTTTGCATGGGCAGACTCGGTTAAAATCTTGGACGGTTCAGTAATTAAGGGAAAAATCATCGGCATGGTGGATGGTAACCTGACAATCCAAACCTCCTTCACCGGAAAAATCAAAGTTCCCTACACCAAGATTGCATCGATCAAGAGTGAGAAGGAGATTTCCCTCCGGCTCCTTGACAACCGTACCTTTGACGGAATTATTGAACAATCGGATGACAATTCCCTCACCATTCGCAATAGCGAACAGTCTTTTTCTCTTTCCGAGATCAAACATTTATGGGACGCAGAATCTACGGACCCCTTAATTCTTGAAGCTCAAAAAAATGCTATGGCCATGCAAATGAAATGGAAGCATGCCATCGGATTTGACCTGACCGGTGCTTCCGGTAATTCTGAAAGTTTTGGATTGGGTATTCGCCTCGACAGTAGCTTGGGGAACCGGATGCGTGAATACGACTTTTATCTATCTTATCTCAATTCAACCAAAGAAGATGTCGCCATTGTGGAAGAAACCACATTGGGGGTGAATTACGATTCCCGCTTTTTTGAGAAACTTTCATGGTACGCAAAAGCAGACCTCGAAAACGACCGGTTGGAGGAAGTGGATCTTCGTGCCACATCCGCCATTGGCTTAAAATACTCCTGGATCGAGGCAAAGAACTATAAAACTTCAGTTCGCGGGGGTGCGGCGTTCAGGTTTGAGGAACTGGGGTCTGATTCGGTCAAAAACCTGAGTGAACCAGGCTTGGATTTTGGACTGGAACATTCCCAAAACCTGAAAGATTTTCTATCCCTTGAAAGTGATCTTTCGTACATTCCGAATATCAATGACTTTTCGGATTTTCTATTTCGAAAAGACACGGCACTGATCCTTCCTCTGGATAAAAAACAGGATTGGAAAATTCGTTCCGGGCTTGCCGGTACCTATAATTCGACCCCTGTACCAGGAAAAGAGGAAATGGATTTAAAATACTATCTGCGGGTGGTGTATGATTTTAATTAGGGGTTCAGCTTATCGGACATCGTATCCCAAATAGGACTCACATCCATCAGGCAGGAAGAAAACTGTCCGATAATTAGGATAAGGAATAGAATTACGCCGATCCAGACATAGGTCCAATGTACTTTCATTCTCAAAGCTTATTCAACTTCCTCTATTCGACCTTTTTTTCGAATCCAATCGATTGCCCGGTTGAAGGGTTTAGGCCCAGTATGATTTGATAATTTACTCAGATTATGATCAGTGCCATGGGATGCCCATTCCTTTAAATTCCCGTATTTTGCCGATTCAGTATTTTTTTCAGCAAAATCCGCTTGGTCTGCTGTCAAAAAGTAATTACGGAGATTTCCGTATCTTTTTCGACTTTCTGGAGAATAGCCCCGCAAACTGGAATTAGCGGATTCATTTTCACTCGGAAGCAAAGATTTCTCCCGGTCAAAGCCCAATGCCTGAATCTTAGGGATTCTACTTTTTACTTTTGAACCGGCGGGTAAGTCTGATGGCCAAGTTTCGATGATTATTTCTGCTTGAGAACTAGGGAAAGCCTTCTCTGATTGACTGTCACTAAAAACTTTTTGTAAACCCTGCGATTCCACAACAAGACCTGTGGATGGATTTTTCTTCACCGATTTTCCGGATTTACCTCTCGAAGCCGGGTCCGAAGAATTCACATCCTTGTTTTTAAGACGGGAAGACGGAGAAGGAGAGAGAGAAAAATTTTCAGCCGGTTGGTTGACAGCCCGAGCAGGATAAGGATCTTCCTGGCGGATGTTGTGGTTATCTCCCTTGTCCGGAGCCAAGGGGGTTTCAATTTTTTTTCCGGGGCTTTCCTCTTCGGCTAACACTTGGCCTGGTCCATGTTCTCCGGCCTCCGGATTGCTTTCCAGTTTCCGTTTTTCTCGACCCTTCTCCACTTCTCCTTTGATGAAATTAGTGGATATGCTCGGAGTACGGTTCGATTCCCGAGGGAGTTTCTGGCTGCGGATTATTTTTTCCCGGGATTCAACATCCTCCGTAACCGTCTTGACCCGGTTAATTTTTGTATCAAGGGGAATAGATGAATTCTGTTCCTGAAATTTTTCGTTTTGGCTAGCCGGCCGATCAACAGAAATAGATTCGGAAATTTGATCTTGCCTGAGGATGTTCTTTTTATCTTTGGGTTTGCGTTTTAATTCTCCTTCAGTTGTCAGGTTAGTTTGATCTTTTTTCTGCTCCTGTTTATCTGTCAGGCTCTTTGTATTCGTACCGGCCGCATCCGTCTTCAGCTCCGAAACTGATTGGGATTCCAAAGAATCTTGACTTGGCAAATCATGAGGTTGAGATGCTTCCCGAATTTCTGCCAACTCCATTTTTTTGGGCAAGCTCTCTTTGACTGACTCTCCGTCCTTGGTCAAGCTTTGCGAAGCACATCCTCCCCCCCCCAAAGCATGCGGTTGCAAGAATCATCAAAAAGGGAGGATTTTTGAACATCGAAAAGTATCTTTATTCAACAACCCCGGGGCTCAATGGATTGAGAGCCTCAACCAACAGATCGACCAGAAGGCGTAATGATTTATCGCCGGTCTCATTTGATTTAATATCCATGGAGAAAGATCCCTGTGAATCCCCGCGTTGTCTCTTGCCAAAATCAATGGAATCAAAGGCATCAAATCCGTTTGATTTGGCCAAGTCGATCCGTTGTAAAGTTCCAGAAACAGTTTGAAAATCAAAATGTTGCAGGAAGATTTCCGCAAATTCACCATAGACGCCATTGAGGGCACTGGAGAAATCACTTTCACGAACCCGGTCCAATTTAGCCGCCACCCGTAGTCCATAATCGGAATTAAGTACATCCTCTTTATAATCAAAGGTTCCATTGAGACTCACGCCACCTGAATTAGCTTCAGCTTTCAGGATTAGATCCAAACTGAGAAAATCTCGGAAGTTTTCCCAAAGTTCCTGTTCATTGGAATTTTTTTGAAAATTGGTGAAAAAGTTTTCCACATAAAGGGCTAGTGCCAGGTCGTAGTCACCTCCGGAAAGTTTAGCCGTTAAATTTGCGTGCATCCCACCCCCCTCTTGCCCGAACAAAAAGATTTCCTGCAGCTCCTTATCCAGAAAGACAGGATCCACCTGATCCGCCCACCACGAGGTTAAAAACACCAGACAGTTTTGATCCATTCCCACCGATATATGGGAATCCCGATGACGGATGGAGAGAAAATCAGGTGATTTTACTTCCTCTACCCTCCAACTTGGATTAATATCTTTAAGATTAAGCTGACGGATGATAAATTCTTTCAATTTACTTTCATCCTCGATGGGCAGGGCGAGCCCGAAAAGAATATCTCCCGAACGGGAGTCACGATACTCCTCGTTCGGAAACTGGAGAAAATAAAGTGCACGTCCCTGCGACTGGATACCACAAGCCTCCGGGTCCCAAGCCAGGTTGCCAATGAATGGAATCCGGTCAATCAAATCGTCCGAGAAAACTTTGGTTAGACCAATTTCGTCCACCATCCGCATACCTGAAAAGGAAATGACCCCGAAAGATTTTTGTGGAATATAAGCAAAAACCCGGTCATCCACCCGTCTTGTTGACAGTTCACCGATCAAGGAAGCCTTTTGGGTCTTCTTCTTTGTGAGAGGATCATCTTTCCTATCCAAAGTAGAGAGTCCATAAATAACCAGACCGGCCAAAAGTAGAAAAATTGGCAGGTTTGCCATACGCAATCCTCCGCCGGCGAGTTTATCTTTATTTTTTCCCTCTTCAGTCTGCAAAAGTTCGGATTCCCCCTTTTTGATTTTCAGCAGGGAAGCATTGAAAGCGATGACCAAGGTCACGGCCAACGGATCAAAAACAATCACCAGAATGAGAATGAACCACTTGACCACACGGTTGACCGCCCGATCCAACGCCTCCTTTATCAGAACCGGATTCTCCGTCGCTTCCGCCGCCTGCACCTCGGAATCAAAAGCCCGGGCAACAAACTTGAAAGAACCAATATCGGTGGCCCGAATCTTTCCCTCCAATTCCAGGATTCTTGCTTCCGCCTCTTCTTTTTTAGACTGTAGACCTTCTTTCATCTGCTCAATTTCTGCGGAACTATCCGGCCCGTAAGCAGAGCTGGTCTCGCTCAAGTCAGTGATCTTCCGACTGGCCTCGGCAATCTCTGACTCCAAGGTGGCAATTCGACTATCCACCGAAGCTCTGGCCTCCTGTAGATTCTGTAACGCAGTCTTCACATTGTCAGCCTGTTCAGCCCCTCCAGTGGTCAGGCCGGTTATGCGGTTATTGGCATCGGAGATTTCAGTCTGAATAAGCACAATCCGCTGGTCCAGGGATTCATACCGGCTGTGCAAATCCGCCCTCGCTTGATCTTTGGCTGCCTGAATATTTTCCATTCTTTTGCGCAGGGCTTCCCTTTCCGGTCCTTGCGTTTTGAGCAATTCGGCCGCCTTTTTTAGGCCGTCTTCCTTGAGAAATCCACCCGCGCCCTGGTCCTGATAAGTCTTTACCGCAGCATCAAGCTGAGTAATTCGCTGGGACACCCCCTTCTCCCGGTCCCTCTCCCGGTCCAGTCTTTCGTCAATTTCAGCTTTGTACTCCGATTTATCCTCCTCGATGACAGTGATATCCTTCCTCCGCTCGACAATAACTTCCTGCAGCCTCTTCTTCTCATCTTCCCTCCTTTGCCTCTCACCCACGATCATCTGATCGGTTTCATCCGCCAGTCTGGACTTCGATGATTCTGCCTGTTCAATATCCTTGCGTCTCTCCGCGATGTAATTTTCAAGACGGGCACGTTCCTCCGCCTGCTTTTCTTCTCGCAGAGTGGATCCTTTTTTTCCAGAAAGTTGGTAAGCGGCAATCCTTCGGTCGTAATCAGTCTGCTGTCTCTGGAGACTGGCTATTTCTTTTTCATAACCTTGAACCTGACGGAGTGTTTGTTCAAAAGCCTGGGACAGATAACCGTAAATTCCTGCCGAAGTGATGCCGATCAGGATAGCGACCGCAAGGGACAAATAAGTACGCAGAGTTGGATGACAGGAATGCCAATTCCGGTAGAGAAAAGAGGCTGCAATCAACTTCCCAAATTCAAGGCTCGAAGCCATGATGATAATGGGGATGGTAAAGGAACTTACTGCCCCAAAGGTTAAAGCGATTCCCCGAACACTAAAGTAAGCGGCACATCCTGCAATAAACAAGGCGGCTGCCCCGATCATCAGGGTAAATAAATTCATTCCTACTTTCTTTCATAATCCCGAATACAGGAAAACAAGAAGTTATTCGCATCTCTAAAAGTTATTCACCGAAAAACGATTTCCGTTTCCCTTCCTCTTCCCAAGGTTTTTAGAATAATTACGGATGGATTTTCATGAACAATTTACCAATGTCGATTGGATTGTAGTTGGAGCTTATTTACTGCTCACGACTTGGGTGGGGCACCTCTTGAAAGGGAGCCAGTCAACGATCAAGGATTTTTTCCTTGGCGGAAGAGCCCTCCCCTGGCAGGCAGTCTCCGGATCCATCATTGCCACAGAAATCAGTGGAGTTACCTTCATTGGTGTCCCCGGAATGATTTATGCCAGTGGGGGGGATTTAACCTATTTGCAATGGGGAATCGGGTCAATCCTCGCCCGGATTATTGTGGGAATCTTTTTTGTCCGGGTCTTCTATGAGCGTGAAATTTACAGCCCCTATGATTATATGGGGAATCAGCTCGGGGAGGGTGCCAAAAGAGTAGCCACCATTATTTTTCAGGTTGGAGGAATTCTCGGACAGAGCGTGCGGGTGCTGGTGGCGGCACTGGCCCTCAAGGTGGTCACCCCTCTCGAATTTCATCACTGTATCTGGATCATCGGGCTCTTCGCGGTGGGATGGACCCTGATGGGGGGAATGCGTACCGTTATTTGGACCGATGTCATGCAATTCTTTCTTTTTGTGGGGGCCGGTCTTTTCAGTTTATTTTGGATTATCGGAGAACTTGATGGCGGATGGACACAAATGATGCAAGTAGCCGGGGATGCCAACAAATTCACCCTGCTTAATCTTACAACTGACCCGGCCGTTGGCTTTACCCTTTGGGTGGCGATTGTTGCAGTTCCGTTTCAAAACCTGAGTGCCTTTGGGGTGGATCAACTCAACGCCCAGAGAATGTTTTGTTGCCGTGATGCCAAAGATGCCCGCAAGGCGATGATAGCAAGTTCCGCTGCCCTCCTCCTTACCTTGCTGATGCTTTTTGTGGGAGCTGCCCTCTTTGCTTTTTACGAGCCAATGAGAGCCAGTGGTACTGAACCCGGGATTTTCACTGAAGATACCAACGCGGTTTTTCCCGTCTGGATTGTTACTGAACTACCTGTTGGGTTACGGGGCTTAATTCTGGCCGGAATTTTTGCGGCGGCGATCTCCAGTCTGGATTCGATTTTGGCGGCACTCTCCCAAACCACGCTCGGATTACTCAAGCCCAAGGCCGGACTGGAAGCGGAAAAGAAAAGGCTTTTTCTCTCGCGCATTTTAGTTCTCATTTGGGGAATTTTACTTTCAGCATTCGCGGTGGAACTGGACTCGCTCCGGGGAAAGGTAAATGTGGTGGTTTTGGCATTTGGAATGATTTCTTACACCACGGGTCCCATGCTGGGGATGTTCCTGGCTTCTCTTCTCACCCCCAAGGCGAGCGTCAAAGGATTGGCCCTTGGTTTCATTCTCTCCTTTTTACTGGTGGCCAGCCTGCGACCTGACTTTTTTCAAATTCTCCTGAACTACAACCTGATCTCATTTGAATCCGCCCTTCAATGGAGCTTTCTCAAAGACTCCGGAGGAAAACTCGGTATCGTAATCAATACGGTTTGGGCATGGCCGGTAACCGTATTTTTGACCTGGGGTTGCGGGATTCTCTTCCTCAGGAAAACCTCTAAATGAAGATGATTCGGGATCCGGCTGCTTTTCTCTTCCCTACCCCATCTGAGATCAAGTATCATGAGGGAACATTCAAGATTCCGACAAAGCTATCAGTCTATTGCCAGGATGGCTTTCTGGATGATCTTCTTCCAGTCTCGCCACTTCCGCTGAATCCTTCCAATGAACCATCGGCTCCGCTACACTTAG
>CACMQL010000009.1 GCA_902615835.1 uncultured Verrucomicrobiota bacterium | reverse complement strand
GTGCTGAACCACTTTTAACAAAAACTTTAAATTGGTACAAATATTTCAACTGAGAAAAGCAAACACTGGTCTAGCATTCTCGCTTGTAGAAAGATCTGTTTTCCCTAGAATTAATCTCCGATGAGATTTTCTACGCTCAAGACTACTTTTTTTCTCCTTGCAGCATTAATTGGCAAAGGGATGGTTGCACAAGTTCATCCCTCCGAATCATTGGGCCGGATTTTTTTCGAAAGCCTTAAATCGCGCGACTTCAATACCTACTTTAGCCAAAGCATTTTTTCCTTAAACGAACAGACTTTCAAATTCTTTCTTCAGACAATTCGTAACCAAAGCATGAGGGATCATCTAATCAAAGACCACCCGATCCCGTTTCCTGCAGACATCCGTTCCCCCAAAGAAAAATGGGATATCGCTTTTCTTCACAACTGGCGTACGGAGTGGCGGCATCTGTCCCGTAACACCACCAAACAAATCAATTCGGAAACCTTCGTCCCTCTTTTGAGGGAAACGGACGGCTATGGTTTTCAATGGGAAACCGTTCAGCTTCTTGCCATTGAAATTCTTTTGCCCGTAAGTTGGGAAAATGGAAGGTTTCAAATCAAAGGCGACCTGGACTTGGAGGAAAAGCTGGTCAACCCTCGTACCCTTTTCATTGACCGATCCATTACCTATCGCTTACGCCCGGATAAAAGCACTTATTCCCGTGCTTTCATGATAGGAACCGACCCTGAAGACTCCGATGAGGCTTATGATCAGGGAGTCGTAGGTAATGGTTCAGGCCAGGGTGATATACTGATTCGCTTTAACGAAAAGACACCAACAACTCTTTTCTATTTCTGCCCGGATCAGGCAGGAGCAGGGGGTCCAATCCAAATTAAATCTTATGATGACTTAAATAAGCCAAACCAAAGACAGGACTTATTGCTTACGCTTTCTTATGGTAGTCCCCAAAGAGCTTTTCAAATTTTGCTGAAGGATCTTCTTCTTACGCCCAAAGGACCTCTTTTCTGCGAGAGACCAGAATGGATTGGCGAAGTCCCCTTGCCCCGTGGATTAAATTTTCCTGATTTTTAGTTCCACTAGTTTTCAGTCCTAAGGGTGACTAATTTTTCAGAACCTCAATCAGTTCTCCCCTTTTGTATCGCAGGGCTTTCAATATTTGCCCCTCTTCCGTCCATTCCCTGAACAACCCATCCTCTTTCCCATCAAACCATTGCTCCTCTAATTTGAGCATACCATTCGGATGCCAATACCTGGCTACACCATCTCTTTTCCCCTTTAAAAACGAGGCCTCCGCTCGTGGTTGCCCGTTTTTAAAATTCTCGATCGCATTTCCTGTGTAGGGTATTCGCTCGACATCAAAATGCCATAGGTTGGTTTGCACATCCCGAACCAGAGCCGCTCCGTCAACCGACCGCAACTTTAGAGAAAGCCTGGAATTTTCCCATTTCAAAAGCATGACCTCCTTTTCTAACTCCAGAATTTTGTTTTTGCTGGCAGTTTCTCTTTCGATGGATGAACCACTGGATTCCTCGAGCTCCTCCTCCAAACAGGAAGTTTGGAAAAGAGATGATAAAATGACGAGACATGTGAGTAAGAATCGATTTTTTGTTATATTTCGTAAGTAAAGAAGCATACTTGAATTGGTTCTAAAGTAAAATCCTTCGCCAGTCTAGCATACTGATTCTATTTCCAGTTCAGTTTACGATAGGGAGACCCCTCGAAAATTGCAACTGTAGCAACCATTGACTCGTAAATCCCTTTCCACTATTCAAGAACTATGAAAGTCTTGACCATTTTACTTTCTCTTGCCCTCACCATAAGTAGCTGTCGAAAATCACAATGGTATGTGGAGACATATACTTACGACAGTGCAGTAAGAGAAGAAATTCCGTACAACCAACCCATCCGCATCTATTATCTTAAAAGTGACATCAACTTTAGGTATAAAATAATTGGAAGAGCCCACGCCACTTGCACGGAAGTACAAACGATAAAGCACCCAATTCCAGAAAAACTTCTTAGTATGCAAGCGAGGAAAATTGGAGGTTTCGCCATTCTTGCCCCCACCCTTGATGACGATTACACTTGGACGGCCCCTATCATTGAACTCGTCGACTAGCTTCGAACTTTCTTTCTCCAATCAAGTTTTCCGAAAACTTGTTTTAATTCAATGGACAAGGCGAGCCAGGTTAGGGCTAAGAAATGAATAGGTTGGCAAAAATGCACATCATGGCTGGCACCACTGCCCTTATCTCTATTCTTTACAATGTTCCAAAAATCATCGCAGCCTTTCAGATTAACTGGCAAACTGGCACCTCTCTAATATCCTCTCTCGCCATTGGCGGATACCTTCTCGGTTGCGTGATTAGTGGGTTAGCGAACTTTGCCTACATGAAATTTAGAAAATAAGGGTAAAATCTTTCAATGGCAAAAAGCGTTTCACGAAAAAAGGGTAACTTGATCTTCAGCTTACAAGTAACTTTCCATCGTCCTAAATATTCTTCGAACACGGGATACTTATTTACCTTTTTCAAATATTGAGGTCATCTTAAGTGTAACTGTTATGATGGACTTCTCTTTTCAGGAGAGTGGTTGACGAATGATCGGACGGGTGGTTTTCTTTGCTAATGAAATGCCTAGCCATTACTTTGATAACTTTAATCTTTGCCGGATGTGCTTCCAATAAAGAACAAACAAACCAGGTAGACACTGCAGACGAAGAATATAGAAAACTAGTAAAGAAATATCAGAAAAAACTTGATCTAATTTGGGTCAGAAAATTCGCAGAGAACCCTAACTTTGGTAATGATTTTGATAATTGTCGAAACGAATCAGAAATTGCTCAATGGATTGAAAAGCATTTATCCATAGAAATGATTTTATTAGCCGATCAGTTAAAGAATGAATGGTCTGATTTTTTGGTTAGAAAAAGTATTCGATTTGCAGAAGATCGAAATCTGATGGATCAGGCATTGAAAAATATAGAGATAAGATTCAGGAATGATATCCGTAAGGCATATGCTCTTCGTCACAAATATTATCTCAAACAAGGACTTATTAAACCCGGTTAACTTCCTTTTATCTCTTAGATTTTGAAAACAGACAGGAAAGTTGAAATATTGATCTTTACCACCTTCAAATTTACACCGCTAGCGTGTAAACTGAAGCATGAATCACTACAAAAATGACTCAGTCTATATTAACCAACGAAAAAAAGAAGACGACCTAAAACCCACTATCTATATGCTATCTAGCCTCCCCAAACTGGAGCCGACGACCGGATTCGAACCGGTGACCCCCTCATTACGAATGAGATAATATAGTTTATCTATCAATTACTTAAGCATAATAGTGGCAATTAGGTGGCAACATGGTTTAATCCTCGCTATAAAATAAATGAAGTTACAATAAGTTGAGCTGATTTTATATGATGAAGGAAGTAGATATACAAAAACTGGCAGAGCGGATCCGTTGTGGATATACTTTAAATTACTTCAAATATTGAGGGAATAGGCTGAAAAGGACTATATGCTTAAGATCCCTTTGGAAAAAATTTTAACATTTAAAATATCCAGGGGCAAAAAGATGGTAGTCCGGTTACTTCAGAAAGAATTATTCAGGGTGACAATACCTAAAAGACAAAAGTCAAAACATATAAAGTCTAGATCCATTTCAAATCCGACATTACTTTTTCGGGACAATTTTGATGGGCAAATGAGAAGGTTTCAAAGGAAGAAAAATTAAAGTTACTTTTATGATACAAAATTAGTGAAATTTGAGCCCACTCTTATATTGCTCAGTTGTTACTTTTTTAAAGTAAAAACAAGGAAACAAAATTATAAAAGTAAATTTCCCTTCTATTATTATGAAATCAAAACTTGTTTCCCTTCTTTTGTCATTTACCTCTGCTGTCTTACTCAGCGGCCAAAATGTTTTAAAACCTGTAGCTACCCACACTTCATCGCTTAGTGCGGAAAATCGTATTGATGAAAGTGCTGCAGAGATTCCCGCACATGATCCATTAACGCAAAGAGTTTTTGTTGGTAACGATGCAAATGACTCTGTTGAAGTTCTTCAACTTGGCTCCGACAACAAAGGAAATCCCACTTTAAGTTACTTGTTCAACCTTGATCTTAATTCGATCGGGAGTGGGGTGAACGCGGTAGCCTCGAAAAACGGATTGGTCGCTGTTGCCGTGCATGACAATCAAAACCGAGGAAAAGTCGTAATCTACTCTGCCTCCGTCGAGAATAATGCATCCGCCCTAGCCACAATCACTGTTGGTTACTTACCCGACCACTTGGCTTTTACCAATGACGGAAACCGAATCGTGGTGGCCAACGAGGGAGAACCAAATGATGCTTACACCATCGATCCAGTCGGTTCGATATCCGTAATTGATTTATACAAAAGTGGCAACTTTGTGGATGCACATGTTGTCGACTTGAATTTTAGCTCTTTTGATTCAAAGAAGGGAATGCTTTTGGCACAGGGAGTAAGAATTTTCGGTAACAATGGCACAGCCACTGTATCAGAGGATCTCGAGCCCGAGTATGTGGCGATTACTGAAGATGACACAAAAGCATTCGTTACCTTGCAGGAGAACAATGCATTTGCAGTGGTTGATTTGGTTAATCTCGAAATTACCGAAATACTTCCTTTAGGATATAAGGACTGGGGTCGACTGGGCCTTTCTTTTGATGCCTCCAACAAAGATGATTCAATAAATGGGGGGTACAATCCATTCCCCTGGCGTGTGTTGGGGATGTATCAACCCGATTCGGTCGTTTCTTTTAACTTAAATGGTAAAAACTATTTTATAACCGCGAATGAAGGGGATGCTCGTGATTATGGTGGTTACAGCGAAGAGGTAAGAGTCAAGGATCTCAATTTAGACTACAACAATACGAACCAATTGCCGTCCGTCAGCCTCACCGACATGGCCAAATTAGAAGGTCTGAAAAAAGCCCATATTTCAAATGTCGATCCATCTGCTTCTTTCCTGTCAGACATACGTGATCTCAAAAGTATCGGTGAAGTCACTGCCCTGATACCGGAGGCAAGCACTGCCGAAGGTAATGCATCCCTTCTTATGGACGGTCAAAGCGGTGATACTCAGTTTCCCTATCTTTCGAACATGAAGGCTCTTGCCACTGTTGGGGAATTTGACCCTCAAACCGGTTACACACTAACCGGATATCCCGATGGACAAGCCGCATGGTTGGAGGACAATTCAACTATCAGAGTAGCCTACCAGTCTGAAAGTTACGCAACTATGGGGAAGGAAACTTACCCATGGGAAATGTCCAGCGGGGTAACCTTCACAGGTTCTCACATTCATACCATTGATTACGACCGTTCTGCCTTTGCTGACTTTCTCAAAAACAATGATCCAGCCAGTTCCATGTTCAAATCTTCTGGAAAGCTTTTCCACACCATCTACAATGTTTTTGGTAACAAAGTAGTTCCAAAAGACAAAGGTGGATTATGGGGTAATCAAACCGATGAAAACGGGACAATTATCGAGTTTGCCGATTACATGCAATTATCCGAAGCAGACTTTTTCTTTCAGTCTTTTTGCGGGGCATGGTATGAAAAGAAAAATCGTTATGGGAGTAGCAAGGGTTTTGTCGATGATGTTTGGTTGACTGCGGAAGAGTGGTCAATCAGATATATGTTTCCGAATTACAGTCAAAGTGTTGCTGACTCCACTATGGGTTTGGCTTCCATTGTAGTCGATATAGCGAACGAGACTGCATACACGGTACCAGCCCTTGGACAAACCGGTTATGAAAAACTGATGCCGATTAACCCAGGGCATACCGATTATGTGGTTCTTGTTCTTGCCGGTTATAACCATGGTCAGGAGCCCGCACCTAACAAGATTTATGTCGGAATCAAAGGTAGGGACGCAAATGGTACCGTCATTACTTCGAGTGCTAGTACCCGTGACCAATTTCTATCAAGGAACGGCTTGCTCTATGGAAAAATTTATGGACTAGCAGTTGCCAATGCAGATTACAACTCGACTCTTGGGATAGCGACTCCTGATCCAACAGCTAAAATGATGGATGCCTACCTGAAGGACGCCAATGCCAGTAATAATTTTAGCGGAAAATTCTACCCAACTTCATTCCGCTGGGACGGATTTGATACTCCTGAAGCAGTCAAGGATACAGAAATGATGCTCTGGGAGAAAACTTCCGAACAACCAACCGGTTACACCTTTTTTAACGGTGACACCAAGACGGAGCATCCGGCCGCGGACCCTGATATCACCAAGCATCGATTCATACAAAATATGACAGACGAGGGTGGGCTTCTTGGTTTCGACTTTGGGGATCTTGCCGCACAACTTACTGCAGCATCAGGCGATCTTCCCCTTTCATTGGATGTAAATGTAACCCGTTTGGTTGCAGCGGTTGATGGTGCCATGACTCTGGATGTGGGAGGTAAAGGTGTTGGGAATGGCACCACTGAAACAGCAGCTAAACACATTGAGAAAAATGCAACTAAAATGGTGGCCCCCGACGGACTTTTTTGGGCTAAAACTGCTGACGCCGATATTTTGATTGTAGATGAGGATTCAGGCAATGATTACGGTGAACGCAAGTACGCATTGATACTCAATCCGACTACATTTGAAGTTAATTCAACCGGCTATTTTCTTGCTCAGGCAGGCGGGAATAAAAATGTTCGTGCGAGTTATGGAATCTCCGCATATGGGAATACTTTTGACTACGCCACAACTTCAGAGTTTTCGGGAAGTTGGAATGTGTCTGCCCTCGTTGCAAGAAAGGCGAATGGAAGCTTTTATTCTCCATCTGAATTAGCAGGTACGCAAGAGGATACCATTAACCAACAAATCGATCACAACGATTCAAAATTCATTGGTGTGCTCCAACATCGCTCCGAATCCGGAGGTCCGGTTGCGAATTTCCGGAACGATCGGGGCGGTCAAATCCTCATGTTTGGTTTGGACTTACCTGTTGGTGGTAATGTTCCTACTGGCTCCGCCCAACATAAAGCCCTCACTTTTCTGGAGGCAAATTCATTAGCATACACCAATCCTAACGAAGATATAAAAGACAGTGACAACTTGGGTAGGCTCAAAACAACAACGGCCAATGGAGATGCCGACGGAGACGGTCTTTATGAAACCATTTACGCATATGGTGGACGTTCCTTTTCGATTTGGGATGAAAATGGAAAACTTGTTTTTGATTCTGGTAATGATTTGGAAAAGATCGTCCGCGAGAGACTGCCAAACAATTACCACGCTTCCAATACAGTAAACGCCGGTGACAATCGCAGTGACGATAAAGGCACGGAGCCCGAAGGCTTAACCATTGGAAAAATTGGCGATAAGATATATGCTTTCATCGGACTTGAAAGAGTGGGAGGTGTGGTTGTATATGATATTTCCCAACCAGACGCACCCGTTTTCCTTGATTATGTAAATAATCGTGACTTTGCCTTTGCTCCTTATGTCGGAGACGACGATGATAACGCTGTAGACACTACTAATGCGCACAAATCCAAGGACTTAGGCCCTGAGGGTCTCGTTTTTGTCTCAGGAATGGACAGCCCAACAGGTTCACCCTTACTCATTGTAGCCAATGAAGTTAGCGGAACTACAACCGTCTACCAAATGCAGGGTAATTTTCCTCTCCATCCTGTTTCTGACTTGATCGTCCGATCTGGCACTGATGCCCTTCATCTTCAGTGGAAAGACACCAATAACCAAGAGCTAGGTTACGATGTTTATCGTAAAGCAAGTGATGAGGCTGTATTTTCTATAGTAGCAAGTTTATCGGCAAATGTTTCCAATTGGACGGATGAGACAGTCGTTTCCGGTAAGTCTTACGCTTACCGGGTGGATGCCTACAATGCAAATTACACATCCTCTTCAATCGAGTCTGAACTCTTTGCACCAATTAAGCCAATACTCAATTTACTTTCCACTTACAACCCTGCCAAAGAAGATTATGCGGAAGTTCCCGCATTTGATCCATTGACGAATCGGATTTTTGTAAGCAATGGAGAAGAAAAACGGGTGGATGTAATGGAGCTGGACCGCAAGGGGGTTGTAACTTTTAAGTTTTCCCTTCCAATACCATCTACTTTCGGAGGAATTAATGCTGTTTCTGTAAGCAATGGAATTTTGGCGGTCGCGGTTGAAGCACCAGTTAAACAAAATAACGGTGGTGTTTTATTCTACGATACAAGAGTTAAAAATGGAGGATCTCCCATCACTACGGTCTCCGTGGGTGCCTTGCCTGACCACCTGACCTTCACCCCGGACGGTCTTAAGCTCGTCGTTGCTAACGAGGGTGAGCCTTCGGATGATTACACGAACGATCCTAAAGGTTCGATAAGCATTATTGATGTCAGTAAAATAAATCAGATTCGTAACGATTCGTCTTCCAGCCTTACGCTTCCAGTAACTACCCTTGATTTTACCGCCTACGATTCCAAGAAAGCCGAATTGATTGCCAAAGGGGTGCGCATTTTTGGTAAAAACGCTTCAGTTTCCCAGGATTTGGAACCCGAATATGTGGCTATCAGTGCCGATTCCACCAAGGCTTTCGTTACTTTACAGGAGAACAATGCTCTGGCTTTTGTTGATCTTGCGACTTCTTCGATCACAGACATCAAGCCCTTGGGATATAAAGATTACAATGCGCTGGGTTTGGCTTTTGATTCCAATGATAAGGACAAGTCGTACAATCCGTACCCTTGGCCCGTTTTGGGTATGTACCAACCCGATTCAATTGTATCTTTTACCATAGATAATGCAGGTCCTCCTGCATTCCAAGAGGTCAACTCTGCTTACAGCAATACGGCTTTTACCGGCGGTTCCGATTCTACTTCTTACAAGAGTAGGTCCATTGCAACCTTGTCGATGACTGGTGCTGAGATCAGTGATTATGATCCTGCCAATAAAGTTTTGTATGTTGTGGGTGGAGGTAACGATCTTCTTACCGTTGATCTATCGAATCCCGCAAACCCAGTTTTGGCCAATAACATTTCCTTGGGTGCAACTGCACAGAGTGTTGCGGTCAAAGATGGTTATGTGGCGATTGCACTCTCCAATTCCACCGACAAAACCCAAAATGGAACTGTTGCTCTCTATACAGTTGCCACGAAAGATAAGAATGCAAGTTTGGTAACTACCTTCACTGCCGGTGCATTGCCTGATAGTGTGGCTTTCTCCAACGATGGAAATGTCATCGTGGTTGCAAATGAGGGAGAGCCTAATGATGCCTACACCGTTGATCCGGAAGGTTCAATTACTGTCATTCGTTTGAATAGAAAAAATCCTACTGCCAGTGTTGTTCACCAGTTAGATTTCAGCTCTTTCACCGCCTCCAATTTGACTGCTGCCGGAGTGCGACTGAGTGGACCGAATAAAAATGTCCCCACCAAGGATTTGGAACCTGAATATGTCACCATCGCACCAAACGGCGAAAAAGCGTTCGTATCCCTGCAGGAAAACAACGCAATCGCCATCGTTGATTTACTTAGTGACATCCCTAAAATTGAGTCAGTCGTGGGTGCCGGGATCAAGGACTGGTCAGTTGGTGGCTTAAAAGTTGACACCACGGATAAGGATTCTGGAGTCAATTTTGGATCTGCTTCCTTTAAGGGTCTAAACATGCCAGATGGTATGGATTCTTACACCGCCGGTGATGGAAGAACCTATTTTATTGCAGCCAATGAAGGTGATGGTCGTGAGTATGAAGATAACGATGTAATTTCATATACCGATGAAAATCGGTCCAAGGATTTTGGCCTTACCATTGGGGGGGGTGACCGTATCAAAATGACAACATGGGACAAGAATGATGATGGATCCATTAGTGCCGATGAAAGATTTGCCTTTGGTGGCAGAAGTATCACCATTTACGATGATGAAGGAACTTTGGTTTTTGATTCTGGCGACCTCCTTGATACCAAAGCCAACGAAGTAGGTTCATACCCTGACGGTCGTTCCGATGATAAGGGTTCAGAACCGGAGGGCGTTGAGATTGCAAATATCGGTGGTCGTTCCATTGCTTTTATTGCCATGGAAAGATCAAGTACTGTCGCTGTATTTGATGTGACCAACCCTAAGGATTCAGTCTTTCTCGAGATGATTAAATTAAATGCATCCCTTGTCAGTCCTGAAGGTTTGAAGTATATTTCAGCCGAAGATAGTGGAAATGGAAAAGATCTCTTGGTTATTTCCGCAGAATATTTGAAAGGAATTGAAATAATAGAATTTTCACCTCCATCCGCAATGGATGTTTATTCATCTGAGTTTCTTATTACCGCCAATGAGGGAGATGCTCGTGACTATGGAGGTTATTCTGAGGAAACACGCGTAGGCGACCTTACACTCGATTACAATGGCACGGGCTTACATAAGTTTTCGCCTGATTATCCTGATGCCGAGCAGAGCCTTACCGCTGATAAGTTTAATCTTTCGAGGTTAAAGACCACCACTGCCAACGGCGATATTGATGGGGATGGAAAATATGAAGAGATCTACTCCTATGGAGCAAGATCGTTCTCCATCTGGTCCGCGAAAGACGGTTCATTGGTTTATGATTCAGGAGTCGATCTCGAAAAAATTGTCCAACAAACCTATCCTGATAAATTCAATATTGATGATGACGATGTTGACAAACGTAGTGATGACAAGGGGGTAGAACCCGAAGGACTCGCAGTCGGAAAAGTCGACGGTAGAACCTTTGCCTTCATCGGTCTTGAACGTCAAAGTGGAATTATTATCTATGATGTCACTGATCCACTGCAACCCCAGTTTGTTCAGTACGCCAACAATCGGGACTACTCAAAAGATTTTGATTCAAAAGAGGCAGGGGATGTTGGACCCGAGGGTTTAACCTTTGTCTCTGCAGACAACAGTCCGACAGGTTATCCTCTTTTGATTGTAACTAACGAAGTAAGTGGTTCCACTTCGGTATGGGGAATGTCTAACCTGCCCGTTGGACCAGTAAAAGGTCTTAACATTCATCAGGACGCAGATGTATCCATCCTGAGTTGGGATGATACTTCCTCTGTTGAAAATGGATTCATTATTTATCGTCAGGAAGGCATTGGGAGTCCTTTTGAGGAGATCGGTAGAGTCGGAAGAAATGTAACAACCTTCTACGACGCTCAAGTGCAACCTGGCGAATCCTACATGTACAAAGTGAATGCTTATAACGAAATATCTGAGTCAAAGCTTTCACAAGTAAAAGTAGCACAGGCAGATCTTCGCCTCACAATTTTGCACGCAAATGATGCGGAGCAACTAATGCCTACTGCACTTGGTGACGGCTATTATGGCGGTGCAGCTATGTTCATTTCCAAAATTAAAGACCTCAGATCTGAGTTTAACTCAAAAGGGCAAGGGGTTTTGAGTATCTCAGCAGGAGACAATTTGATGCCGGGCAGAGAACTTTCAGCAAGTTTGGGTGGTGATAGCCTCTATCACTCAATGTTTCTTGATCAAGCAGGCTTTGAATTTGTTTCAATTGGAAACCATGAATTTGATGCAGGCCCTGATGTAACTGCAAGTTTTATCAAATCAGCCAAATACCCAACCTTTTTGTCATCAAATCTTGATTTCAGTGCCCATAAACCACTCAATGATTTGTTTACAACCAACAAAATTGTCAAAAGCACTCAAGTGGATGTCACGATTGCTGGCAAAACAATCAAAGTTGGTCTCGTTGGAGCTACCACCAAAAACTTGAACTTTATTTCAAGCCCATCTCCAGTGGTGGTTGATGCTAATGTTGCTGGTAGTGTTCAGGCAGAAGTTGATTCTCTTACTGCTAATGGGGCTAAACTTGTAATTCTGGTAAGTCACTTACAAGGCGTTTCAGAAGAACTCACCTTGCTTACACAACTTTCAGGAGTTGATGTGGTGATCGCAGGAGGAGGAGATAATCGCTTAGCCAACCCATCTGACAAATTAATTCCAGGTGAATCTGCTGAAGGGTCTTATCCTCTGATTGGATTAGATAAAGATGGATCTGCGGTGCCAGTCGTTACTGTTGATGGCCAACTTAAATATATTGGTCGCTTAACTCTTAATATAACTTCATCAGGTGAAGTTACAGGCTGGAATGGCGGACCTCAGCGTATTGTTGACAGTGGCATTGATCAGTTTCATGGCACCTCTCCTGATATCATTGCTTATGAGACTATCGAAAATCCAATTGAAAAATATGTCTCAAGCCTCTCTGCACAGAAAATTTCAAATGAAATCTCATTTGCCCTTGATGGAGGAAAAGATGACATCCGTTCACGCGAAACCAATCTTGGAAACTTGGTAGCAGACTCTCAACTATGGGTTGCTCAAGCTTATGCAAAAGATAAAAATGCCCCTGTAGCTGATGTTGCTCTAGCTAATGGAGGAGGAATTCGGGCAAGTATCAACGAGTCCAGATCATCCAATTACAAAGCTTCAGTTGATGACACCTACACGGTCCTTCCATTTGGAAATATTGTCACTGTTGTTCCTGATGTTTCGGCTGCTGAATTCAAGCTACTTCTTGAGAATGCCTATTCCAAAACAGTCCTGTCAGATGGGAAACCGAAAAGGGAGGGAGATGGAACTGGTCGCTTCGCTCAAATTGCAGGGTTCAGGGTGGAATATGATATCGAAGCAAATCCAATGATCATGGACAATAATGGCATTGTTACTCAACAAGGCGTACGTGTCGTAAATGCAACTATGATCGATGGTAAGAAGATTATCGAAAATGGCATACCCGCTGACAACATGTCCCTTAATGTTGCGATAGTAGATTTTCTTGCAGACAACAAAGGAGATCAGTACTTCACTTTTAGAAGTGGGGCTATCAACAATGTGAAACTTGGCTTCACTTATCAAGCTGCCTTGGCTGAATATATTTCAGTTGGTTTAAACGGTGATCTCAGTAAGTATGAAAAGCCTGACGGGCGAATCAAGTTCGACGCCAAAGCTTCTTCCGATGGTGCTAAAGCAAGCTCGGCTTCTGGTTTCTTCCCCGGTGCCAGAAAAATCGAAGGTGATTGGAAGGAACTTTCTTGGTTTGGCACTTTTTGGGATAAGGAATTTCCATGGATTTATCATGCTGAACATGGCTGGCTTTATGCCGGAGGAACGGGTGGTGCCTCCATGTGGTTCTATGATTTACAAACCGGCTGGTGGTGGACAAATGAGCAGCACTACCCGTATGTTTACTTAGATTCAGTTAAAGATTGGGTTTTTTATCAACCCAATACCCAAAGCAAAAGTCGCTTCTTCTATCTATTCTCAGACGGTGGAAAGTGGGTAACTTATCCTCAGTCTGGTCAATAAGATCAACATTACGGAGAAATCATAAGATTTTAAAACCGATAAATTTAGATCATGAAGAAGTTTATATTAGACCTAATTAGCCTGCAATTGTCTGCGGTTATAGTCCTCGTACCGAGTAGTGGCTTTGCACAAGTTGCTGTTTCTGAAATAGGTGAAAAGCCATCTGTTACCCCTGAAGATAACCCAAGCTACAACCCTTCCGAAGACGAAAAAACCAAACTTCAAATTCCGTCAATCTCAGATAAACCCACAGGAAGTCCGACAGAAGGGTCGCCTCAAGGTCCTGACTTAAAAAATGTTCCTTTTGGTAAGCCCGGAAATCTCATTTATCATGACTCCACAAAAGTCACCTCGAGCGAATCACCCAGCACTACAAAACTCGATTTGTTAGATCAAAATTCTGATTTAGATCCAGAGAAAGTATTGAACCTCAACAACGAAGAACTTGCAGAGATTGATAAAATCCTCGGTAAAAGTGGAGAGAACCCAGACATGGCCAAAAAGGCGGTGGAAATCGCAAACCGTGTCAAAACTCTTCAAGGTGTGAATCAGAGTCAGGGAAAAAAGGTTCTCAAACTTATCACTGAACAAAACCTCGACCATGACAGACTTGATAAGTTGGACGGAAAAAGTCTCAGCCTCATATCCGATCTGACTATTGACAGTAACCTCGATGGAGAAAAGGCACTCCAAGTTGCGGAATTAGGTGGTGAAGCAGCCCTCAAACTTATCAGTGAAAAAAAATTGGACCTGGATAAATTATCCAAAAGAAATTCCACAGAAATTAGTTTAATTAATAGTATTGGCTTGGATGCAACTAAAGCCGAAAAAGCATTGGGAATTGCGGATAAATTATCTTCTTACCAATCATCGAGTGAATCAATTCTACAAAGGCTCACCTCAATTTCTGCGACCAACGAAGATAAAACCGTTTTATTTTTGGATGGATTAGCCTCGTTAAGTGCCGATAAGCTTGCTTCTAGAACAGCCAGTTTCATCAAGGTAACGAACAATCCATTGCTTGTCTCCTCACTAAACCAAATTACAACTACTGGTGGGGTTGAAATAAATCCAGTTAGTCGGTTAATGGTTTTAAATGATTCTATTCTTGATCAAATAGGTTCTAGCAATGATCTGTCAGACAAAAGCCAAATGATGGTAGTTGATATCATTCAAGATAACTTTAAACCAACAGGCTCAACTACCTCTTCAAAAATTCAGTACTCAGATCTTGAAACCTTAGGCTCGTCTTCCGGCCAAGGTACATTAGGGAAACAACTTGTAGCGGATTTAACATCGAGCAGTTCGAGTGAAGAACTTGCCAAGGAAATGGAAGAAATGATTCCTCCTATCCTCGCATTAAACGGAGACGCTTACATTGATAAAATTACCTCTCGCTTAGTTGAATTATCTGCATTACCAGTCTCACAAAGAAGAGTACTCGACCCTGTGTCGACTGATGATTACAAGGCTGCCGTCCGTGATGTTTTTGTAGATGATCTGTATCAGAATTACTCTTTTAAAATCAATAGTGATGAATTAAAAAAACTCTTTGACCTCTCAAATTCTTCTTCTAAAGATTTATACCTAGAAGCTATGTCATCAGGGAGTCTTGCATCCCTTAACAATAATGTAGAACTGATTTTGCCGGATGAACTTGATGCAGTATCCCTTGGTTTTTCTTCTTCTAACGAATTACAACTATCTAACTTAAGGTCTAGAATGTCATCCGTTCGTCTTGCCCAGATGGGATTTCCTGTTCCTTCTGACTTAATGTCTTCCATGATTGCTAGGTCCGTGGCGGATGCACATGCAGAGGAAAATCAGATCGCCCAGTCGGGTTCTGGTTTTGATCAGCTTTTTGAAAATGCTCTATCTGATAAGGCTAATTCCTACAAAAATGGATTTTTTACTCAAGCGTCCTTCTCTTTTATTGAAGATGATTACTACATGGTAGATGGGAATTCTTGGGGATTAACCATGGGGATAGATCAAGAGATTTATGAAGGTTTTACAGCTGGCATAATGGGAGGCATAGGTCAGGCAGACTCAGATGGTGTTGATAGTAATATAGAAACTGAAAGTCTTTATGCAGGAGTCTATGCTAATTATGTCTTCGAGAATTATTATCTTGAAGGACTTCTTAATTTTGGTTTTCACAACGGGGATGCTTCAAGAGCCGGATTGAATGGAAAGCTCACCTCCTCGCCTAACAGTACACAGCACACTGGTTCTCTTTCCTTCGGTAGAATTATTTTAAAAGATTCATTTTTGATCACTCCATCTCTTACATTAACATATGATAATCTGGTCGTGGGCGATTATCATGAGACTGGAGGATCAGGTGCCCATTCTATTCATGAGCAGAATTATGAAAATTTTACATCTGCTCTCGGATTAAAAATTGCAAAATATAATTACTTTCCTGAAGGAGGTGCAATCGTTCCTGAGTGGAGGGCTTTCTGGCAACATGAATTTAATGATGAGGTTACCGACTTAAATGTAGAACTGCTCAATACAGGAAATTCATATTCGATTGATGGGCGGCCAAGGGAATCTGATTTTGGAATTATCGGAGCAGGTTTTACATCTATTTCAAAAGATGGAAAATCACTATACATGCATTACGATTACATGCTAGGTAAGGAAGATTTCAATGCCCACTTTCTCAATCTTGGATTTAGAATTCTTTTTTAGTCAATTTGGATTAAAGACAGTCATGTATTGTGAATTCACCCAACCACACCAAACTTTGTCCGTATCCGACAACTAAGATCTCGGCAGAACTTTAGGATTTTATTTTAGACCTAGTCCAAGAAGATGAGTTTGATAGGAATGACTTGTTTTCTAATTATTGTAACATCATTTTTTGTATTGCTTCATAAATGAAAATTTTTTGCACAGATCAAGGTTCACAACTTTGATTGATAAAGTTTGAGGTTTGGCAACTCTGAGTACCGGAAAATAAATGAATGATTTACAATTTCTTTAGGAATTAGGTTGTAATCATTAAGGTTAAGATCAGGTAATGTAGTTCGACCAGTCAGCAACTGCGGCATTCGCGTCGAAGTTCTCAATGATCAAGTGACGAGCAGGGACATCCATCATCGTGGTCCACTTGGTGGAACGGAGTGAGTACTCAGTTTCCTTGTGAGCCATACGACATTATTTTTGCTCCCACGGATACTAAAAGTCCCTTAAATACTAGCATTAACTTAAATTTGTAACACTACACACATAGTGTAACAACCGAAATTCAGTAATTTCATTCAAGGGTATATCTATGCGTCATCAGTTCGAATAAACTTTTATGCTTCGCATAGTTTTCAATTAAAACCAAAGATGAATTGTTGTATGTTCTACCTGTTCGAGATCAGCTTCTAGAGTGAACATCCGTTGTTATTTATAGAACAACCTCTTTAGAATTTCTTTACTTTCCAATGAACTCAATTGTCCTTGTTTTAGGGTTGATTCTAAAAACTTTCTATAACCTATCTGTAAAATTTTCCAACAAAACACTTGGCCAAAGATTTGAATCAACCTTATGCAAAATTTCCTCATATTCTTCCTTTCTTTTGGATAATAATGATGATTCTTCAGAAGTCATCTCACGAATATTCTGGGAAATAAAGTCTTCTTCTTGGTATTTAGTCTTAATATTTGGAAATTTTGCCTCCAAATAATCGCTCATCATATCCAATGAAAAAAACATCGAGATTTTTTTCCCATTTTCATCCGGAGTTTTAAAAAATACAGGAATAATAATATCAATACATCCATCTTCATCTTTTTGCCAAATCTCCTTCCCGGTTATGGTGGAATCGAGACTTTCTATATCTGGCAAATTAAATTCTTTAAAGCTAAGTTTTTTTAGTATTTCTACCTTTGAATTAGTGCCAAAATAAATCTCATTAAAATGAGGCTCTACTAAAATTAGATAACCAAGTTGAAAATCAACTTTACTCTGAACCTCAAAATACAATCTGTCTTCTGAAGCGAAATTGCTCCCTCGATCTTGGTGCATAAGTGATAAGCGAGTTACTTCTCCAATAGGATAAATTGCATTAATTACACAAGGGATTGGAACATAGCTTAAATTAAAATTATCCTTAAGGACTTTGATTCTATTAATCGCCGGCTCTTTTTCTTTATTTCTATTTTTCAGGAAGCACGGATGAATAGGCCACGGCCAACCAAGCTCTTCGACCAGTACATAGCCTCCATTATGATGCACCAAATAAACCTGCTTCCTACAATCCCAACATTCAGTTAAACGACAGAAGTTATCATACTTCACGGAGTAATCAACGAATGGGTTTGCTATACGCTGAAAGTCGGTAGCGTTTTTCCAGTCTGCTTGAGAAAAATCTCCATGATAAATTCCCCCCCAACCGCAATTACAATTTGGACTATGGTTATATCCGTTGCAGCTCACTAACTTGGTACATGTTTAATTGAGTAAGTTATTTGGTATTCCAAAAAACTATATTTTTGCAAGTAACTTGATTAGTTTTCGTAAAAATTAGTTCTCTAATTTCAAATAAGCTAGTTTTGACCAAAGTAAAACGGGAATTTAGTTTTATGCTATGGCAAAGTTAAAAGAAAAAGAGTGGCAGTTCCCGAAAGAAGATTCATTAGATAGAATAACCGATGCAATACTATGGGAGCTATCCCGAACTGCTTATCAGGAGTCTGAAAAGTTTAGAAAGTGTATTGGTAGCAATGCTTGGCCTATGACGGTTAAGCAATGGCCAAAAGAACCCTATTATTCAAGAAAAAGAAAGCTCGCAGAATTTTCATTTTCAATGTTTTCGGAACCCGTCAACCTTTGGGTAATTCGTAAACCCGATGTACTTGCTCGTCTAATTTCTAATTTAAGAGTTAAGCCATCCGTTGAGAAGGATAACAAAATAGTAGGGGTCGTTGGCGAATCTCCTAGTCTCGCGATGAGTGAATCCCTTGGTTATGGAGTAACGAAGTTCTATGCTGATTTAAGAAACCCAACACCTGAACTCATAAAAGCATTTGAAAAATTGATTAAACAAGAACGACAAAAGAAGATGCCAGATATTTGCGATCGTTTTGGAAACTTAAAAAAAGGCAAAGGCTTGGTTAAATCTTCAAATGGTGTAGCTGAATTGCTAGAGCATGCACAAGCCTTACTTAATTCTTTGGGAACTTATCGCATATATAAAAGATCACAGGAATCCATTTCATGTACGCTAGATTGGATGATGGAAAACAACATTAGATTAATCGATGAGAAATCAATTAGAGATAGGGTAAATCTTATAAAAAAATCTCTGAAATCTATCTTCCAGTCTTATACAATTTCGGAGGGGTAAACATTTCTTTAGCTCCCCCGATGACTTTTCAGAAACCCAATACAAAAATGGGTTTATGGATAAAATTAATTACAATGAACATATTATTACAACGCATTCGCCGATCTGGATAAGATTGCCGAAACAAGGGTCTCGATGCCCTTACACTGGACTAAGTCGGGGAGTTATGCATCGACTCGTCGCACCTTGTACCGAGAACTCATTCTCTCCACAGGTTAAATCCAAGCAGATTCTCAAAGATGGAAATAAAAGAGGCGTACGATTAGTTGATTTTCAAAGTCTGATCGCATTTATCTCAAATTGCCAGGAGGTCGATTTATGAAAACGCAAGCTTCCACCTATTTAGGATCTTATGTGTCAATCTTCGAGAGACTAGATCAAAAAAATCAAATCGATAATGCTATGCTTTCTGATGTTTTGGGTTGGATCAAATCTGGTAAATTTAAAGATGACATCGAAACACTCCGAAAACTCTCTTCAGATGAGCAGAAAGACTACAAGACAGGTATGAATGCATTTTCACCATCAGGTACTCTTTCTAATCGTAAAATTAAGAACCACATAGGACTTGTTCAACTAGACTTTGATAATGTAAGGAATCCCGAAAGTCTTAAAAGATCATTATTCATGGATGATCATGTGCTTATGGCTTGCATTAGTCCAAAGGGTGAACGGAGTTAAAGGTCTGTGTACAATTAATCCAGGGAACCACAAGAGTGCTACTAGGGAGGCACAGGAGTACTTTTCGAAGGCATACCCATTAGACAGGATGGACAATGCACCTATGAGTGCTCACTCACTGTTTAGCTTTTCACATGATCCTGAGATCATGATCAAGGAATCATCCTATAAGATGAAGGCGTTTACCGGAGACGATGAAATAGTCTCCTTAAGAACCCCACAGTCGCAGATAGAGTCCCAGACACAGACACAGACACAGCACACAGACACAGATTTATCTGTGACTAAGACTATGTCCTATACCTATGCATCTAAGTCTAATAACTTGTTTAAAAGATCAATGGAGAAATTAAAGATTCTCCCCAGATGCCAGAAAACCGAAGAGAGGTTACTATCCAAAAATTTATCGCTTAAAAGAATCTGGAAAACCCATGTGACTAGAGGCCTTGATATTGATTTTTCTAAGAGGAACGAATCCTTGGTAAAATTAGTATCAAGATGTTTCTACAGACTTGGACAGGACCAAGTAATGGTTTGTTCTGAAACTTTTCATAAAGTCTATGAACCGTTTTTCAATGATAGCTTAGACAAGCATATGAAAGAATCTGAGGAGATGTGGAAAATTATGGAGAAGTCCTATCTCAATCATAATTCTGAAGAGAGAGAAATGTATCTCAGCCTTACTCAAGAACTGAAAGATGTTTATAGAATCTGCAGGAATCTAGCTGAGAATAAGGATAAGATCGATCCTCCTTACTTTCCTCTATCGGGTGATCAACTTGGAATCAGAATTGGAAAGACAAGAGGTATTGGAGCAGAATTTCTAAACCATTTCTCATCTACAGGTATAATTAAGGTTGCGGAAAAAGGAGAAGCTTGGGGGCAGGGAAGAGCACCTAAAGCAAATATATGGAGGTGGTGTTTACCTTTGCCTAGTGAAGTTGACACCAATGATAGGATTATATCTAAGGATGAAATTTCTTAACAAGTATCATAAAGATCATTATGAAAGGTCAAAAAAGGCTATGCATGGCAAGAGTTTAAGTGCAAAGGAAGCCAAGGATTTGTCAGCTAAACATCCACAGGAAAGCGGTATAAAACCAACTCCTGAAATAATATCCAAATTAAGGTTAAAGGCTGGTGAGAGGCTAACAGAACTTAAAAACGAAAAATCTACTTAGCAAGTAAGGTGAGCAGATTGAGTGCTCTTTGCTCTAATTTTTTGAGATTTCGTAGGTCCTCTTCGCTTAATTTCTGTTTAGGCCTTTTATAATCCCAGGCTCTCATTGCGACTTTTTTGGCCTGTTCTTGAGTCATTGAACGATTAGTTTGTTTGTTTTGCATGTAAGCAAATTATGTTTTGTTTACTTTCCATTCTTGGGCACTTGTGAGCTGCTCCTTCATTTCGACAGAGTTCTTTTCGATATCTGCCAGCACTATCTTTGTTTTGCAACCCGCTCGAGTCCCAGTCAAAACCCACGAATCTAAATACTCCTCAAGTATAGGACGCACCCTTTCGAATGCATCGAACATTTCAGACTTAACCTTCATTACTTTCCCATCATCCATATTTTAGAAATAACAAATTGTTTTTTTAATTTAGCAAAATTTTTCTAATCTTTTCTCTGTCTTTAGCTCTGTGTAGTTTGACAATTCTAAAAGATTTCTTTTTCTATCCAAGAGACCGCCATCGTAGCTCAGTTGGTAGAGCATTCCACTCGTAATGGAAAGGTCACCGGTTCGATTCCGGTCGATGGCTCCAGTTTAAAATACTCAAGTGCTACTTCCTTAGATACCTTCTTATTACGATAAAACCTTTGGAATGTCTGATAATTAGAATGTCCCATTGTGTGCATTGCCCACTCCATTCCCTTGTACCAATATCCGTATGTTCCAAAGCTATGCCTTGCTCCGTCCGCGGGATATTTAAATCCTAACCTTACGCAAGCCCGCCGTCTCGATTGATTTACTCCTGACCAGGAGGACATGACTTTACCACTTCTCTTCTTGGGTATCCATGACCATAAGTTCTCAGGCAGATCGTAGAGGGTGCGTTCTCCCCATTTAGCAATTTCACCAGGTATCTCAATATACTCTCCCCATTTAATATGCTTGTACTCAAGCCTACTCATTTCTCCATTTGGTCTAATCCCCGTGAAACACATCAGTGCAAATGCAGGTTGGTGGGATGGTTTTATCTCACGGAGAATCTGTAAAGTTTGTTGCGGTGTTAATATCCCAATCGGACTCGGAATCTCTTTTACATTGAGCAATTCAATATTCCATTCTTTCTGCGGAGTATAATCTTTGTAATGACACCACCTAAGAAAAACTTCCCAAATGGTCTTATAGGTCTTCCTTGACGACTTCGTCCATAGTTTACCTTTATTGGGTCCCGATCTAGCAACCTGCAATTCTAAAGTCTGACTTAAGGATTTCAAGGTAATGTCTTTTATCTTCTCCCACTTTAGTAGCATCTCTAACTTGTGCTGAATGGGTTGCGTATTTGATCGTGGATACCTTCTTCTGTAGTCTTCAAGATATTCTTCTATTGCAACATTGGTTCTTGTTTCTAATCCAGCAGGAATCTTCTTTAATTTTTCATTCATCCACGACACAGAATCAAAAGATGTTGCTTTTAGATAATTATCGAAAAATTTCCTGTATCTGTTCCCTTGATAATGGAGGGTCAACAGCCATTTATCCTTACCATTCTTCTTCGTCCTTGTAAGCTTAGTTTTCAATTTGGTGGCAAATTTGGTGGCAGTTTAAGTGTGAAATAGGGGTATATTTCGGTTTAAAGAGATAAGATTTACTTGCAATAAAAAAAGAGCCCCACCGAAGTAAATCCTTTTGTTTAAGCGGGAATACCGCGTGTTTAGTAGATGTTTTAAAGTAGTGCTATTTTGGTAGACTTATGCATTACGAATGAGATGCTCTACCAACTGAGCTATGTCGGCAAGGAAAATTTTCTTTAAAATTTTTTCGATTCTTTTCCAAACTAAAAATATTTGTTCACAAACTGTTTGAAAAAAAATTGGAATAGAATTGTATTATTGGATGGGAAATAAAGATATTGATTCTTGTCCGCCTAAACCAAGTGACAGGATCGAAAAAGGGAACCCCCCTCTTTATAAAGATAAAAGGCAGCATAAAATTGATTTGAGAATCAAAATTGGCAAAATCAAAGAGGAAATATCTGATCTGAGGTCCATCACCACAGAAAATGAGAAAAAAAGGGAGGAGATAGAAACTAAGATATTTCGTCTCAAATCTAGGCTCAAGAAATGTCAGATGGAAAAAGAAGCCATCGACCAGTACAACCATACACAATTTATTAAAAATATAAAAAATAGCCGAGAAGCGGAAGCCCGTTTCGATAATGAATCGAACGAAAAATGCGATTTCTTTGAGTCCAATCAAATTGACAGGAACAGACGAGAGAATGATGAGAGTCAGGAAGATGGATTTTCCCTTGTTGTTGACACCAACGAACTTGTTTCATCAGAAGAGGAAAAATCTGCACAAAATTCAGAAAATCCACCTGAACCGCATTCAGAGGATATCATTGAAATAAATCCCAACACAATGGTTTGATTGTAGTTTCATTTTTAATTTCTACACCCGCACCGCTACCGTCCAAAAATCTTAAGGATTCTATCTTTTTAAAAACGAATTTAATGTTTTGTTTCCTCCCTGAAAGATTGTTGTTATAAATTTTCCGCAGACAAAATTCCTTCATTCAATTTTCCTTTCTTCTGCAGTCTTTTTTGGTTCTTGTGAAGATTCCATCCCTCCGCCTGATTCTTCAGGAAATATTTCTGAAAAAAGGCAAGAAGGGAGAGAAAAACACAAAGATCGGCTCGATGCTGCCGATGCTCCTTCCCCAGAGTCAACCCTTATCCAATTGGGAAAATCTCCACTTTTTATGGGGACGCACGCCGAGTGGGAAGAATGGGCTATGGTTAATTCAGAAGGATTTACCTTTGATTTAAGCACGGGCGTCTACCTCAATGGAAATGTCCAACTATATTCCAATGGGGGACATCTTGATTCTATCAGCATCTACAAGGGCGGCTGTTTGGAAGCTGAATTTGCCGCCTTCCACGCCAACGGCACCCAGTCAAAATCGATTCAGTACAAAACTGGCAAAAAGCATGGAAAAGAAACCTGGTGGCATGAAAATGGTTATAAGTCTTATTCAGCCAATCATCTGGACGGGCAGTTTCATGGAATGACCTACAAGTGGGATGATCGGGGCTACCTGATCTCCACTATTGAATTCGATATGGGAAAGCCCCTGCTCTTGACCGGGGAACTCTCTGGACCAGCCAGATAACTGGAAGAGTAAGAAAAAGCTCATACTCCCCTGCCGTAAATACCTCCAAAGTTATCGTAGGGGAAGAAGGTTTGCTCCCACAAAGCTGAGGAAGACTCCGACCACGGATATCAGGGTAAGTAAAACTGACCAAGTTTTTAGCATTTCTCTTTCGGTCAATCCACTCAGTTTTTGAACCACCCAAAATCCACTGTCATTCATCCACGACAAGGTAATCGAGCCGAAACCGATTGCCAAAAAGACATAGACGGGGTGGTAAGGCAGGGCACTCCCGTCACCAATGATCGAGGCCATTAAGCCCGCTCCCGTGATCATTGCAACGGTGGCCGAACCCTGAGCAATACGTATAAAGGCAGTAATCCCCCAGGCCAGAAGAACATAAGACAAATCCATCCTTGTGGCATATTGGGCAATCACATCCCCTACTCCACTAAGGCGGATCATGCCCCCATATGCCCCGCCTGCTCCAGTAATTAAAATAATCGAGCCTGCGGTCATCAAGGGTGCTTCCAAGGTTTTACCAAGACTTGGTTTCTCCTCTTTAATCGATATTCGTTGTTGTCTGAATATTAGAATAACGGAAACCAATGCGGCCAAGCCCATCGCCACATTGGGCTCGCCAAAAAAGGAGAGAATCAGAAAATTCGGATTTTCCATCGAGGGTGCCAGTGCACCCAGTTCCATTCCCTGAACGCCCAATACTTTGAGCAGAGAAATCAAGGAAATCAATACAACGGGGAGCAGGATTGGAAGATAGGAAAGAAAGAGTGGGGGCAATTCTTTTTCATCTTTGGCCAAAGTATTTTTGAGATCCTCACTGCTAATGCCACCCACTTCCCTCATTGGAAATGAAAATTTCTTTTCGAACCAGGCCGCCAACCACAAGACCATCCCGGCTAGGGGTAGACTCGCACATAAGCCTGCAACCAAGGCGTAGCCCAATTCTATTTTCAAAAATTCGGCAATCACCAATGGACCTGGAGTAGGAGGTACCATTGAATGGGTAATGGCCCCGGCCCCGGCCATCGCGATAACAAAATACAAATACTTGCCGCCCGCCCTCATCGCCATTGCCCGGGCAAGTGGAATTAGAAGAAAGAATACGGTGTCAAAAAATACCGGAATCGAGAGAAGAAACCCACTTAGAAGTAGCACCAACCCTGCCCGCTTTTCTCCAAAAACAGAAAGCAAATGCCGAACCACCCGTTCTGCCGCCCCACTCTTCAGCATACAGGTACCTACGATTGCCGCTAAGGCGATGATTAAACCAATTCCTCCGGCCGTATTCCCAAAGCCCAGAAGACTCCATTTCACAGCGAGGGAAAAATTGGAGTGTGAGGAATCCGTTTTCTGCAAATCCACCCGGTTATGAAAAAGTCCTTTATTTTCAATAGTTGGCTCAGGCAATGGCCCGGAAAATAAACCAACCAGAATTGCCCCACTAATCATGGCCAAAAATGGATGCAGTTTAAATTTAGCTATGGTAATAACCACCCATGCAACCGATATAAGAAGGACCCACATTGGAAAAGAATCAAGGGCTTGGGCGGATGCAAAAGTTGAAAGCAACATAGAATCTAAATTTAAAGGCGTAGGTTTTATTAATATTCAATAACCCAACAGCGACCGCTGGAAAAATGTTCCGCCTCCTTTACCGAAATCCATCTTTCGTTAAAACGGGGGCCCCAAGAATCCGTAAATGCAATTTCTTCCGTTATTTTATTAAAACCGTGAATGATGCAGATGTGTAAATTTTCTCCCCTCTGCGGGTGGGGTAAACTATTTATTTTTTCATCTGCTTTTTCGATTATCTTCTTCCACAAGTCAGACTGGCTGGATCGACGCATGGCTGTTCTGCGATTGGCTGTATCATTAAACCACTGGGTGGAATGCAATCCCCAAAGAACAGGTATTCCATCCTTAAGATATTTTTCCAAATCCTTAAAAGATGGAAATCCTTCCACTAATTTTAAGGTTCTTCCTGCTGCCCACACCTCTTGCTGAACCGCGTTTACAAGAGTGCTGATTACGGTACCTCCTCCCATTCCTGTATTACCAGCCATTGCCAGCAGGTACATGTCGGCCGGAATTTCCATGTATCTCATGCAACGTTCAAAAGTAGCCGGCACACAATAACCCTTGGGCCCCTGATCAACCATCGGGATATTCTTAATGATAACATCTCCATTGGATCTATTCTGGACATTTGCCTCATGCACCCTACGAATATGCATATCTGCCACTTTTGCCTGCTTTCCTCTCTTATCCGCAACCTCTGATTTTTCGATAGACAAACTGACAAATTCTCCCTCCGCCACCGATACCAAAAAGCTATGGTCATTCCAGTCCCAACGCATCACTTTTCTTTTGGCAGAACCCTGGCCAAAATTTTGCCGCCTACCCTTCCCTAAAATATCTTCCAATTTCTTGGTCAAAGTTCCTTCATCTCTCTCGATCATTTTTTCCAATTCAACAGGATCATTGGTTACGGAACCATTCTTGAAATGTTCTTCGGCCACCCCTGCCGCGGCAAAACAATCACCCTTGTTGGCAAAAACGAGGGAAAAACTGGAAACATTGTCTGCGGAACCGTAAAAGACGGCGGAGTATGGCCGGACATCCAGAAAACGATAATCTGCCGACCCATACAACCGGCAACTGATTGAATTACTCGTGGCGGACTCAACTGGCCAATTCAGCCTCTCTCCAACCTCATCAGCTGTGTCGTCCCAAAGATTAGTGTCAATGAATAGTTTTTGACCGACTGCATCATTAATTTTTGAAAACGGTACCTTGGACTCAGGAATACGAGAGACTTTTGATTTTAAAACCGCGGATTGGGTTGAAGAAGTATCAATTATTTCCGCAATTTTATGGTTTATCGCTATGACTGATTTTGCATCGAACATAGAGATTGAGACTACAAAGATAACCCCATCCTTACGCTCCAATTTCACCTGCCCGTTTTGATAATTCAGAATCCGGGCTTCAATCTCTGTACCTGCACGATTTTTTAAGTTAATAAATTCTCCATCCAAACATGAACAAGTTAAGAAAAAGCTCATAAAGAATAACAAATGCTCATTCATTATCCTTTCCTACCAATGAAAAATTTTGATTTCAAGGATCCTTTTGGTGACTGATTTAGGAATCATGACTCAGAAGATGCAACCAAAGAGGATTGCAGATGATCAGGGAACGCCTTACAGGTAATCTTTTGTCAAATTTTACCATGTCTACTTCAACCATTGCTTACACCAAAACCGACGAAGCTCCCGCCCTTGCCACGTATTCTTTGCTCCCTATTTTACGGGCATTTACTGCAAGTTCCGGGATTGAATATGTACTTAAAGATATTTCTCTCGCAGGTCGTATCCTTGCTCACTTTCCGGACTCAATTACTCCTGAGCAAAGAATCCCCGATGCTCTCGCTGAATTAGGCAAACTGGCCAAAGAAGCCGAAGCCAACATCATTAAGCTTCCAAATATAAGTGCATCCATTCCCCAGTTACAGGACGCAATCAAGGAACTGCAAAGAAAAGGATTTTCCATACCCGACTTCCCAGCTAATCCTCAAACCGAAGAAGAAAAAAGAGTACGGGCCACTTACGCCAAGGTTTTAGGATCGGCGGTTAATCCAGTCCTGCGGGAAGGGAATTCAGACCGCCGAGTGGCCAAGCCGGTTAAGGAATACGCCCAGAAAAACCCACATTCCATGGGTGCTTGGTCCGCCGACTCCAAGTCACATGTCGCCCACATGGAAGAGGGAGATTTTTATGGCAGTGAACAATCCGTCATTTTTGAAAACGAAGGCTTAGTAACGATAGAATTTGTCAATGCATTCGGCGAGAAAAAAGTACTCAAGGACAAACTCCCCTTGCTCCAGGGTGAAGTCATTGATGCTTCAGTGATGAGTCGGGCTTCCCTTCGTTCCTTTCTGGCTGAACAATTAAACCATGCAATCGAAGAGGATGTCCTGTTTTCCCTGCACATGAAAGCAACCATGATGAAGGTCTCTGACCCCATCATCTTTGGCCATTGCGTGGAAGCCTACCTTGGCGAGCTTTTGGAAGAACATGGAGACAGATTAAAAGGAGCCGGATTTAACCCCAATAACGGACTCTCCCATTTCTATCAGGTAGTGGAATCCATGGATGCGGAAAAACAGGCCGCGATTCATGTAAGTTTGGAAAAAATCGTCACCAAACGACCACCCCTTGCCATGGTCAATTCTGACAAAGGAATCACCAACCTGCATGTTCCCAGTGATGTGATCATTGATGCATCGATGCCCGCGATGATCCGGACCTCTGGACAAATGTGGGGACCCGATGGAAACCCCAAGGATACCAAGGCAGTCATCCCTGACCGAAACTACGCCGGTGTCTACCAGGCCACGATTGATTTCTGCAAAGAAAACGGAGCCTTTGATGTGACCACCATGGGAAATGTCGCCAATGTCGGTCTCATGGCGAAAAAGGCAGAAGAATATGGATCCCATGATAAAACTTTTGAAATCGAATCTGCGGGTAAGGTTCAGGTAGTTGATGGATCCGGTAAAGTGATACTTTCTCACGATGTTGAAACCGGGGATATCTGGCGGATGTGCCAGACCAAGAAAGTGTCGATTATTGACTGGGTTAAACTCGCGGTCAAGCGGGCACGCCTCAGCGGAAGCACAGTCATATTTTGGCTCGATGAAAATCGTCCCCATGATGCAAACCTGATCAAATATGTGAACGCCAAACTTACCACTTTGGAGACCAACGGATTGGATATACAAATCCTTGCTCCCTTTGAGGCGACCCAGGTCACCTGTCAGCGATGCAAAGACGGTCTCGATACTATCTCGGCCACCGGTAATGTACTCCGCGATTACTTGACCGACCTCTTCCCCATCCTTGAACTGGGAACCAGTGCGAAAATGCTCTCGATCGTTCCCCTCCTTGCGGGAGGTGGGCTCTTTGAAACCGGAGCTGGCGGATCTGCTCCTAAGCATGTTCAACAATTTGTGGAGGAAGGACATCTACGCTGGGATTCCCTTGGTGAATTCTTGGCGATCGCCGTATCCCTTGAGGATTTAGCCAATAAGACCGAAAATGCGAAAGCCCAGGTGCTTGCGGATTGCTTAAATTCTGCCATCGGTAAATTTCTTGATGAAAACAAATCTCCCTCCCGCAAAGTGAATGAGATCGACAACCGGGGCAGTCATTTCTACCTCACTCTATACTGGGCGGAAGCTCTCGCCGGGCAGTCAAAAAACGCAGATCTCCAAACCCAGTTTTCAGGTCTGGCTCAAACACTCCGCTCGAACGAAGAAAAGATTGCACAGGAATTAATCGAAGCCCAGGGATCGCCCATTAATCTGGACGGGTACTATTTGCCCAGCGATGAGTTAGCGGCCGCAGCGATGCGCCCCAGTGCCACATTCAACGAATCTTTGGTAAGCCTGCATTAAGGGAGTATTACCACTTGCGGATTAGAAATTCTCTAATCCGGGCTTTCATCATTGCCTTCTTACTGCATGAAGTTTGAAGATTTGGATATGCAAAAAATATTCATTCTCACAGCATTCCTGCTTATTTGCACCATCTTCAGCTCGGCGAAAACCAAACCCAATGTGCTCTTCATTCTGATCGACGACATGGGTGCCCATGACCTAAGCAACGAGGGCTCCGAATTCTACGAAAGCCCAAATGTCGATCGTATCGCCAAGGAAGGCATGAAATTCACCCGCGGATACGCCACCTGCCAGGTTTGTAGCCCCTCCCGGGCAAGCATTCTCACCGGGAAATATCCAACCAGTCATGGTATCACTACCTGGATCGGAGACGCGGCCGGAGAAACTTGGGCCAAGCGGGGTCGGCATGACAGTCATTTTCCTTCCGAATACGAGCGGAACCTACGGGCGTCCGAAATCACGCTCGCAGAAGCCATGAAGGATGCCGGATATAAAACTTTCTTTGCCGGCAAGTGGCACCTGGGCTCGGAAGGTTCCTGGCCCACCGACCACGGCTTCGAGATTAACCGGGGAGGATGGGATGTGGGCAGTCCAAGAGGAGGCTTTTTCTCTCCCTGGCAAAATCCCAACCTTGAATCCGGACCCACCGGAGAATCCCTGACCCTCCGCCTCGGTCAGGAGACTGCCGATTTCATTGAGGAGCACAAGGACCAGCCCTTCCTCGCCTACCTTTCCTTTTACACCGTGCACGGACCGATTCAGACCACTCGGGAACTCTGGAAAAAATACCGCGACAAGGCTGAAAAAGCCGGCCTGTCCAAAGAGCGCTTTCTCTTCGACCGCCGGCTCAATGTACGCCAGGTTCAGGACTGCCCGATCTATGCCGGGATGATTGAGTTGATGGACGATGCAATCGGAACCGTGCTCCACAAACTGGACGTACTCGGCCTCGAAGAAAACACCATCATTTGCTTCACCTCAGACAATGGTGGCGTCTCCTCCGGGGACGCCTACGCCACCTCTAACCTACCTCTGCGCGGGGGCAAGGGTCGCCAGTGGGAAGGGGGTATACGCGAACCCTTTTACCTCAAAGCACCCGGGATCACTCAGCCCGGTTCAACCTGTGCCACTCCGGTCAGCGGAATCGATTGGTACCCCACCCTGCTCGACCTCTGCGGGATCGAAATTCCCAAAAACCAGAATGTCGACGGGATCAGCCTTGTTCCCTTGTTAAAAGGTAAAACGATTGAGGATCGTCCGCTGTATTGGCATTATCCTCACTACGGCAACCAGGGCGGCGAACCCAGCTCCATGATTATGGAGGGCGACTGGAAACTGATCCATTACCACGAAGATGGAAGGGATGAATTGTATCACCTCGGAAATGATATCGGTGAACAAAATGATCTCATGGCCGTAGAGAAAAAACGGGCACAACAAATGCGTAAGAAATTAGACGCTTGGTTGAAACAGACAGGTGCTAAGTTTCCCAAACCCGATCCCAAATTTGATTCGGCAAAAAGAGATGCCCGCTGGAAAAATATTGAATCCTCAGGCAAGCAAAGACTGGAAAAACAACACGCCACCTTTCTAGAACCTAATTACAAGCCAAACCAAGACTGGTGGGGAAGCTCCGTGGATTAATTCCAAGCCCAAGAATTCTAAAAAATCATTGGATCGTCACGCGTCCGCAAGGGGCTCGCGATGACAAGGGTGGTATTTTACCACGAAGATAGTAAAGAAATATTAGGCTACCGTTATCATTGCGTGGAGGGAACGAAGTGCACGACGCGGCAATCCATCTTGTCTCGAACAAGCATACGGATGTGCTGTTCGATCCCGTTATGCCAGTGGATCGCCACTACTTTCAGCCCTCGCGATGACAAACTGGAGGGGGCTCGCGATGATAAAATGGAGACTATTGAGCCGCCAGCCAATCGATCAGTTTAGTAAGGGCCCGAGCCCGATGACTGATCTTGGCTTTTTCATCCAATGAAATTTCCGCAAAGGTCGACTCACTCTCGTTTGGTAAAAAAAGCGGATCATAACCAAAGCCCTCGTTTCCCTGCCGTTCGAATAAAAGTTTCCCCTCGCAGGCACCGGAAAAGGTTTCTTCCACCCCTTCTCCAACCAAGGCAAGCACGCAACGGAAGCGACAGGTACGATCCTGTTCGGGAACATCTTTCATTTCCTCTAATACCTTGTCGTTATTTTTCTCGTCATCACATTCCAACCCGGCATAGCGGGCGGAAATGACTCCGGGGCGTCCGTCGAGGGCATCAATTTCAATCCCGCTATCATCGGCAAGAAACCAGCCATCAGGTGGCCCAATTTCTTTCAGCCCATGAGCCTTGAGTAAAGCATTACCTTCGAAAGTGGATTCCGTTTCCTCAACTTCCGGCATTCCTCCGATAGAGTCCGGTCCGGAGACTTTTACCGGTAGTCCCGCCTGATCCAGTGCGGATTGTAATTCATGTAACTTGTGGGCATTACCCGAAGCTAAGTAGATGGTTTTCATAAAAATCCGTGGGTCAGTCGATCTTCGCCTAGTTTTGCAGTGATTGGCTCCCGCAGGGTGAGAGCATCCAAATCAGGTCCGGGCAATGCAGCAGGGCCCGAAAAAAGTTTGGGTGATTGGTAGCGAAAAAGATAATCGACCAAGTCTTCTCCAAGTAGCGATTGAGCCACGCTGGCACCCCCTTCGCAATAAACTGCATTGAGATTGAGTTGCTTCAAAACTCCAGACAATTCAGCTAATTCAATTCGACCATGGTCGTCGTGCTGCATTTCGATCAATGAGACTTCCCATTCGTCCGCCTTTTTGACTGCGGTTTCATTCTTCATGCCCAGTACAGTCGTCAGTACCTTGGTTTGGTAACTATATTCGTCAGAGTAGAGATTTCGTGGAAGCACAGATTCTTCCAGGGTGGAGAGGGGGGCGTCCAATACCAAACGAACCGGGCAAAAAGTTTCATCCGCAAGTCGGGCGGTCAAGGTGGGATTGTCACTCAGAACCGTGCCGGAGCCTACGCAAATGGCAGGAAACAACCGACGCCAATTCATCATACCGGCCCGGGCTTCATCCTCAGTAACACGACTGGGCTGTCCCTTCACTTCGGCCAGCATACCATTTGCCGACTCGGCAAGCTTCAGAGCTATCAAAGGATTTCCAGTGGTGATGTTATGATTGAAAATAAAATTCAGGCGAGTTGCTTGGGTTTGAAATTCTTCGTCCGCCATTTCTACATGAATGCCAGCATCCCTAAGAATATCAATTCCACGACCAGCGTGGGCAGGATTGGGATCCATAGCACCAATGTAGACCCGTTTAATACCCGCATTAAGAATTCCCTCTACGCAGGGAGGAGTCCGACCGGTGGTGGAACACGGCTCGAGGGATACGAACATAGTCGCCCCGTCCTTAGGTGCACGACCAAGAGCTCGGAATGCTTCGACCTCGGCATGCGGAGAACCTGCCTGAAAATGATAACCTTCGGCCACTATTTTTCCCTCCTCCACAATCAAAGCTCCGACCATGGGATTTGGATGAGTGTTTCCCCATCCTTTACGGGCCAGCTCCAGAGTCCGCTCAAAAAAAGCTTTCTTATCAGACTCGTTCACCCCTTAAGGTTTTGACGGTTAAGCCTGTGCAAGCGTGAGTCCGACCGGACAGTGATCCGACCCTTCAATTTGTGAATGAATGCTGGCTTCCCGTACCGAGGTCGCCAAGCTTTCAGAAACCACAAAATAATCGATCCGCCAGCCCACATTTCGACTGCGTGCCCCTGCCCGGTAACTCCACCAGGAGTAGGCATCTGTCTGGTCAGGGTATAAATGTCGGTAGGTATCCAGAAATCCTTCTGCCAAAAGATTGGAAAAGCCTTCCCTCTCCTCATCGGTAAACCCGGCATTATCCCGATTGGATGTGGGGTTGGCTAAATCAATTTCCTGATGAGCCACATTCAAATCCCCACATAAGATCACTGGTTTTTTCTCCTGTAATTGTAACAAGTAATTCCGCAGGTCCGGGTCCCACGATTCGTAACGATACTCGAGTCGTGAAAGATCATTTTTGGCATTGGGCACATATACATTCACGAGGTAAAACCCATCGTATTCACAAGTGATCATCCTTCCCTCTCCGGAATGTTTTCCATTAGAAAAACCCTCAACCACTGAGAGTGGTTCTTGCTTGGAAAATATGGCGGTCCCGGAATATCCTTTCTTCTCAGCCAAATGGTAATGGCGAAAAGCATATCCAAATTCATCCTCGGGGATCACATCTGGATTAAGTTTTACCTCCTGCAGGCAAAGGAAGTCAGGATTATAATCCTCAATGAAGATATCAAAGGTTTTTTTGCGACAGGCACGCAGACCATTCACATTCCAGGATGCAAATTCCAAGGTCGACTTTTGAGGAGACATAATTAAAAGGATTTAAAGGATACTTTGGTTAAAACTAAAGCATCTTGCCCACATCCTTTTATTCCTCAAGAAAAAGTAATCAACATGGCTTCACCCACAGATATCCGTAAAGGTCGCGTGATTGTGTATCAAGGCGCTCCCCATTTGGTTTTAGAAATGCTTCATCGTACGCAGGGTAGGCAGGCTGGATTTGTGCAGACAACTTTGCGTAATTTACAGAGCGGATCAACCACCACCACCAAATTTCGGTCCACGGATAATGTGGAATTTATGCATACCACGACTCAGAAACTCGAATACAGTTACAAGGATTCGGAGGGACATCACTTTATGGACCTTGAGACCTACGAAGACACCATACTATCCAATAATATAATCGGGGAGGATGAACTGTTTTTAGTGGAAGGTAATTCCTATGACATCCTCTTAGTCGATGGAGAGGCTGTCCGTTTGGAATTACCTGCGGCTGTGGAGGCAACCGTGATTGAAGCCCCCGATGCGATCCGTGGTGACACGGCCGGAAATGTCTTAAAGCCCGTGACTATTTCTTCGGGCATTACGGTCCAGGTTCCTCTCTTTATTAAAAAGAATGAAGTGATCCGTATCAGTACGGCGGACCGATCCTATCTTGGAAGAGCTGAAAAGAAATAATTATTATTTTCATCCTGCATATGTAAGGTAGACCGATTTAATTACGAAATTTCCCCTCGAATGCGAGAGAAGGAACAATAGTTCTGCCTTTAGGCCACCCGTTCGACCACCAAGGGGATCGGGTTGGGACGCTTCGGTGCAAGGCGGTAAGCCGCTTTAAAATGATCCATAGCCACTTTGAGACGCTTCTCATCATTGTAATGAATGACCATAAGAGGCTCTCCCTGTTTCATTTGGGTTCCGACCTTGCAAAGCTCAGCCACACCGGAGGCCGGGTCAAATTTCTTACCGTCTTCTCCATGGACCAAAATTTTCACCCCGCGGGCCAGTTGATCCGCATCAATCGTGTGAACATATCCACGCTTCGGGGCGGTTACTTTTTTGGTGTGCTTGGCGACTGGAAGTTTGTCCGGGGTGTCCAAAAGAGCCGGATTTCCTCCCTGATATTCCACAACATCCTTGAGTTTTTGGAGTGCTGTTCCTTCGTCCAAAGCTTTGCGAACGGTTTGCTTGGCGGAAAGCGTGGAACCCGCAACCCCAGCCAAGCGAACTATTTCCATACCCAATTTCATAACCAAGTCTTGCAAGTCCTCCGGTCCTTCTCCTTTGAGCAACTGGATTGCCTCCTTTAGTTCTAGGGATGGCCCTACACACGAGCCCAGGGGCTGGTTGTTATCGGTCACCAACGCAACGCATCTTCGCTTAAGAGCACGCCCCACCCGGGTTAACGAGCGAGCGAGTTGTTTTGCGTCTTCAGCGTTGGTGATAAAGGAACCTTTACCCCACTTCACATCGACCACCACACCCTCCGCACCCGCGGCTAATTTACGACTCAGGGTGCCGGCTGTGATAAATGGAATGGATGGGATGGCACCGATTTTTTGACGGAGATCGTATAAAATCGATTCAACTGGGGAAATTTCGTCATGACGCTCAGCAAAGGCACATCCAAGTTTACGAACCTGGTCGGTGAAATCATCCAGATCGATATCGGTGTTTACTTTTGGAATCGCTTTTAATTTTTCGGTGGTGGATGTGAGATGTTCCTCATCATCGCCATTCATCATCGGCATGGCCACCCCGGAGGCGGCAGCCAGAGGTCCCAAAACAAGTGAAGTTTTGTCTCCCACACCACCGGTGGAATATTTTTCGATTTTGGGTCGGGAAACATCCATCATTTCAATAACTTCACCGGAGAGCATCATTTCTTCAGTAAAATTTGCAATTTCCTGGGCCGACATACCCTGGAAGAAAGTGGTCATGATCCAGGCTGCCTGTTGATACTCCGGCATCTGTTCGTCAAGAATTGCATCCACGATGGTGCGGATTTCTTCATCGGTGTATTCATTTCCTTCCCGTTTCTTCTCAATCAAGTGGGTGAAGGAAGAGATGGTTGGTTTTTCAGGTTTGGCCTTGGGCATGATGGAAAATCCTTGTCTTGTGAGGTGTAGGTAGAATCAATGCAAATAATCTAACTATATTATTCAACTTGCGAAGTCGAGCCTTTTATTTACGCTACTTCTTGACGATCTCTTGGCTTAAGGATGTTTTGGGAAGAATGGAATTCTACTTCAATCTATTACAATATTTCAAAAAAATAGTAAGCGAAGCGTCCGAGAGGGTCGAGACGGTCGACGAGTCCTTTGAGCCTCAAATGAGAATGGCGGATGAAAGATTTGGGGATTTTCAGGCCAACGGAGCGTTACCCTATGCCAAAAAGAACGGGCTTAACCCAAGGGAACTTGCCGAATCAATTGCTGCCAAGACAACATCAAGCGATTTGTGGGAAATAAGTATAGCGGGCCCAGGATTCATTAATTTTAAGCTCAAACCTGAATTTTTCCTTACCTGGCTTCAAGAACTGGGTGACATGGAAGATACCAAAAGGCATCTCCTTGCAGACTCACCCCGACGGGTCGTACTTGATTATTCGGGGCCCAATACCGCCAAACAAATGCATGTAGGACATATCCGTTCAACCATCATAGGGGAGTCGCTTGCCCGTCTTCTTGCTTTGCAGGGGCATGCCGTCATTAGGGATAATCACCTTGGGGACTGGGGCACCCAGTTTGGCATCCTGCTCTATGCCATCAAACGGTGCGACATTTCCCTCGATAAATTGGGTGAAGAACCCGTTGCTTTCCTAGAGGATCTCTACCGAAAGGGCAACGATTTGGTCAAAAAATTTCCCGAAGCATTGGATAAAGCAAGGCTGGAATTGGTTAAATTACAGAATGGCGACCAGGAAAATCTTTCACTTTGGCAA
The DNA here is from genome assembly GCA_902615835.1 of uncultured Verrucomicrobiota bacterium. Taxonomy (GTDB): domain Bacteria; phylum Verrucomicrobiota; class Verrucomicrobiia; order Opitutales; family Seribacteraceae; genus Seribacter. The sequence goes on along the minus strand of CACMQL010000009.1, from coordinate 19,319 downwards.
AAAATTCGTGATCTTAGCCTTGAAACCTTTAATCAGGTTTATGAACTTTTGGGAGTCAGATTCGACTATGCACACGGAGAGAGCTTCTACCGTGACCAAGTCCAGGGAGTTTATTCGGTTTTGCAAAAATATGAAATTTGCACGGAGGATCAAGGAGCCCTGGTCGTATTTCACCCGGAACACAAACGCTTTGCCAAACAGCCTTTTATCATTCGCAAATCCGATGGAGCCAGCAACTACGCTACCACGGATTTGGCCACTCTTGCTTTTCGGAAAAAGGAATGGGATGCAGAACACATTATATATGTCACGGATGGACGGCAGAGAGATCATTTCGAGCAACTCTTCATGACCGTCAAGAAGTGGTTTCAGGTAGAAAGAGTTGAATGCCCCACCCTTTCACATGTCTGGTTTGGTACAATTTTGGGGGAAGACAATAAAGCGATTAAAACTCGGGAAGGACAGCCTGTCAAATTGATGGATTTGCTTGTGGAGGCTGTCGAGCGGGCCAAAGCAATGGTGCAGGAAAAAAATCCTGAACTGCAGGAAGAGGAAGTTGAAAGAAGAGCAAAAATTATTGGAATAGGTGCGGTAAAATATGCTGATCTTTCCCAAGACCGAACACTCGATTATGTTTTCTCTTGGGACAAAATGCTTGCTTTGCAGGGGAACACTGCACCCTATCTGCAGTACGCGGTAGCCCGTATTCATAGCCTGTTTCGCAAGGTGGGAAAAGAACGTTCGAACTTAGCCAGCACTTCTAGTACACCACAATCGGATTCCGAGAAAAAACTGGCCCGTAAAATTTCTTTTTTTCCGCTGGCGATTGAGCAAACAACCAAAGAATTAAAACCGCACAGCCTCTGCGTTTATCTATACGAATTAGCCACAGAATTTAGTTCCTTTTACAATCAGGAAAAAGTCATGAACGAAGATCAGGATACCCAAAATCTTAGGCTTTTTCTGTGTGCCAAAACACAAATTATACTTGAGCTTGGCCTCGATATTCTAGGTATCGAAACCTTGGAGGAAATGTAAGCATTTTCTCTCACTGCAAAGGAACGGATACTTTATAGAATTTACTCTTGCTGGAGGGCCACCCGTCTGCCCTGTATAAAAGACCATTTAATTTCTTTTGCTGCAGGTTTCGCCAATAAGATAACTCCATGGAAATCTCAAGCAAATCCCCATCGCTTGAATTCGAACTGTATCTGGGAATTTGAAAAATATTTGAACGAATGAAGCGACCTTCTCCAAAAAAGCGAAAGGTAGGAAGAGGACCGCTTTCTTTCCATGGAAAACGGAAGGTTACTATTTCCTTTTCTCCTTTTTCCTCTTTGCTAATCGACGCATTACAGTTGGATAACCAACCTTTCGGAGGGTCGATGGGTTGCTTCTCACGAAAGTCCTGAAAGATTGAGTGCCATCGATTGTCTATTTCAGGTTTCTCTTTGACCGGGATTGTGATTTCCAGGCTGTCATATGTCGGCAGACAGGTTGTATAACAGGCAAGCCATGATGCTTTTGCCCGAAAAGTTAGCTCTTCTCCGGGAATCAATTTTCTCTTCAGGTCGAAGGAACAAACAAAAAGCGATTCATCTTTGTGTCCATGAGCAAAAACCTTAAACATTTTTACCAGTTTCGGAGGGGCATAGATAATTTTGCTAAAAACAATTCCTTCGGGCAAATCCCATTTGAGCGTGGGGGGAACACCGACATCGCCGGGTGATTCCCAATAAGTATGCCAGCCCTTATCCCGTTTAATCCACCATCCGATTTCAAAAGATTTGGTCTCGGCATGTAAACTTTTTTCCGCAACAAACCGAGTGATTACAGGTCCATTTTTGACAACAGGACCTTCCTCAGAATAAGATAACGCGGGGAGAATTCCTGCAAAGAGAAAAATCTTACCCCAGTATTTGTTCAACGAAAGGACTTCCCGCACCCGCAGGTTGATTGTGCATTGGGGTTACGAATTTCAAACCCCTTACCGGATAAACCGTCGTCAAAATGGATTTCAGAACCCTTAATATAATCATAACTGTCCGGGCATATGGCGACAGTAAGGTCAGAAATGGTGGTAACATGATCGTTATCCTTGGGAGAATCAATGGACATACCGTACTCAAAACCTGAGCACCCACCCGGTTCAATAAAAATTCGTAAGGCGGATCCTTCACAAGCATGTTTAAGCATGGAAGTAATCTTGGATTGAGCTTCTGATGTTAAAGAAATCATTACCCATAAATAAGAGTCGGGACTCCAAGAGTCAAATAATACTATTGTAGCTTAAATCATGCCAAACAGATAAAAAGACCGCAGAAAATAAAAGATTTTCTTGATGAAGCTCACAATCTCATACATGGTATAAATATTGTATGAAGCATATTTTCAACGAAGTACACTATGAATTGACAAGGAAGATTGCGGAAGGCGGCATGGGTATGGTTTATGAAGCAGTTCAACGTGGAATTGGCGGATTTCGTAAGGTTGTAGCCATAAAACTTATTCGCGAGGAATATTCAGCAATTGATGAATTTCGGAATAACTTTATGGGTGAAGCTAAACTGGTTGCCGACTTGATTCATACAAATATTGTTCAGACTTATCATCTAGGGAAAGTGGGAGAGCAATACTTCATGACCATGGAATATGTGACGGGATGGAATCTGGAGGAATTTTTAGATCGGCATATTGAAACTGACCAGTATATCCCCGCAGACTTGGCGGTTTTTATTGTTTCCCGAATTTGCCGGGGTCTTGCCTATGCTCATCGGAAAAAAGACTCACGGGGACGACTTCTCGGAATTGTGCACCGCGATGTAAATCCTAAAAATATTATGATTGCAAAAGAAGGAGATGTAAAACTCACGGACTTCGGAATCGCGAAGGCACTGGATCTGATGTACAACCAGGAAGGTGAAGTGATTGCCGGCAAGGATGAGTATCTTTCACCTGAGCAGGCACGCTGTGAAGTTACCGATCATCGGGCAGACCTCTTTTGTTGCGGTATTGTGATGTCTGAACTTCTCCTCGGGTACAATATTTTCGAAACGGCTCACCCGGAAAAAACAATCGAGAATATTTTAGAAATGCCACTTCCCAATTTCTCGCAGATTCGACCTGATATTAATGATAGTCTCAACCTCATGATGCACACAGCCTTGAAAAGACCAAGAGATGAAAGGTACCAGTCCTCCGAGGAAATGCTGACGGAGTTGGAAAGTTTTATTTACGGCGAAGGCTACGGACCCACCAATGAAAAACTGGCAGCCTACATCTATGATGTTTTTGCTGAAGACGGAGAAAACGCTGCCCTTCGCTGGCATCGCGGCGAGACAAAGTTCGCACCTGAATAAACGAACCATGGTCCTTCAATCCCAAGGTCTTCGTCAGGTACAAAAGCAAACTCAAAATCTTGTACTTGCACCCCAACTCCGACAATCCCTTAAAATCCTTCAGGTACCCACTCTTGAGTTACGTTCCGCGATTCTCGAAGAACTTCAAACCAACCCTTTACTCGAGGAAATTGGATCCAATGATGAGAGTTTAGATTCAAATGAACTGGAACCATCTCCCGATGATATCCCTGAACAGGATGGGGAAGAATTCCCGGATGACACTGAAAGTTCATCTGAATCCGAAAATTCCGAAGAAAATGATTTTGATATAGATTCTAGAGATGCAGAGGACATCAATGACATGGATTTCTCGGATGAATTTGCCATCCTTAAAGAGATGCAGGAGGATTTGAAAGAGCATTTTGAAAGAGAATATGAAGGAGAGGCACAGCTTGGAAACACCGAGGCGGAAGACAAAAGAAAGTTCTTTTTCGACTCTTTGGTCTCTGAAACCTCCCTTCAGGAGCACTTGCTTGATCAATTAAAACTGGTTGATTGCCAGGATGGGATCAGGGAAGCATCCCAGTATATCATAGGTAGCCTTAATGAAAATGGATTTCTATCCAGCAACCTTTCAGATATGGCACTGGTCTCGGGGATCGCTTTGCAGGACCTGCAAAATGCATTAATCCTTTTGCAAAGTTTTGATCCCGTGGGCATCGCAGCCCTTGATTTGCAGGACAGTCTGCTGAAACAAATGCAGTTTCGGGGATGGGGAGATTCCGTCCCTTACCAGATTGTACGAGATCACTTCCAGCTGCTTGTACGCAGGCGGGTGCCTGAACTTGCTCGCAAGCTATCTCAACCCACCGAAATAGTCCACAAATGCCTGCAAAAAATTGCGGAACTTGACCCTTCCCCCGGAAGGAAATTTTCAGAAGATCATAATCAATCGATCGCTCCCGATGCGATTGTTGAGAAAATTTCAGGAGATTGGGTCATCCATTTGAACAACGACTATATCCCCAGGCTTAAAATCAATAAAACATACAAGGAATTGATCAGTAAAGGCACTCTTAGTGCCAAAGAGAAAGAATATGTACGCAACCAAATGCGGGCGGGTAAATTCCTGATTAACTCCATTGACCAAAGGCAAAACACCATCGAAAGAATTACCCGCAAATTATTGAACAGACAAGAAGAGTTTTTTGATCACGGTTCCTCCAAACTACGCCCCCTTACCATGGCGGAGGTGGCTGACTCTATTGAAGTTCACGAAACCACCGTGTCCCGGGCGATCGCAAACAAATACCTACAAACCCCTCACGGAACTTTCCCCTTTAAATACTTTTTCACTCCAGGCTACGCCGGAAAAGACGGCGATACCGTATCCAACACAAGCGTAAAGGAAATTATTGGTTCCATCATTGAGAAAGAGGATCCGTCCAAACCTTTAAGCGATCGAAAAATAGTCGACTTGCTCGCGGAAAAAGACATCAAGCTTGCCCGTCGCACCGTGGCTAAATATCGCGAAGAATTGGGAATACCGCCAACCAACTTGCGCCGTCAATATTGAGTCTAAAAGTACGCCAGCAACAGGTGCCCCTCTCTTTTCAGGATAAGCGGCCAAAAGAAGTTTTCCCTTTGGCGGTCGACGCCTCCACCTCCCCTCTTCAAGTAGGAATTCCAGAGCCTAGTAGTTGGCATTGCCTCGTTAAAGTTAATGAACAGGCGTTGGAGGGTATATTTTCAGCAACTGAAAAAGTTCTTAAGGACTCAAAAAAAAAGCTTTCTCAAATCAATTCTCTTTACTATTGCGAAGGACCGGGATCGACCCTTGGACTCAGGTTGGCGGCTGCCTTTGTGAGAACGCTGAAATGGAGTTATGTCTATGATGACTTTGAAGTTTTTTCCTACAACTCCCTTGATCTTGCCTCCCTGCTTATCCCGAAGGCAAATTCTGTAATTCAGGCCCCTTTTCGTATGGGATTTCGCTTCGTTCGGATCCCACACTTAATTCCCTTAGAGGCCGAAAAAAGGATTGTTACAAAGGATGAAGCGTTTTCCAAATATCCGGATAGTTTTCATCTACCCGATATTCGCAGACGCTCCACCCCAGTCAGTCCTGAAAAAACTTTAAGTTATGATCTTTCCAAAATTAAAGGACTGGCTGGTCTCAACCTTATCTCAAAGCCTTGCTCGACCATTCTACCCTACAACCCGAAAGCTCCAGAATTTAAGAAATGGACTCCCCGGCAGTTGGGAAAATAACCTAGTCTTTAGATGATTTAATTTTTGATGAAAGGAATGCGCTCATGGGCTGAAATTGATTTAGCCAAGCTGGAAAGAAACCTGCATCTAATCCGCAAATCAATCCCCTCTAATTTCAAATATGTTTCCGTGGTCAAAGCGGATGCTTACGGTCACGGTATTCTTCACACTGCATCCCGGTTGATGCAAAGTGGTGTGGACCTGTTTGCGGTGGCAAATGTAAAGGAAGCCAATGAAATTCGCGAGATGGGCTCAGGATGGCCTATTTTGGTACTTGGCCCGCTTCTAGAAGAGGAGGACGAAGCCCTGATTGAACTGGATATTATTCCCTCCCTTTCCAGCTTGGATGAAGTGAGGAGATTCCAAGACCTGAGCCAGCGAAAGAAAAGGAAAATAAAGGTTCACCTCAAAGTGGATACCGGCATGGGCAGGATGGGGGTTTGGTGGGAAAAGGCTTCAGAACTGTTTCGGGCAATCAAATCCGCGGATGGTATTGAATTGAAAGGAATCCTCACCCATTTTGCGGAACCGGCCCATGAAGAATTCAGTCAGCTTCAAAAAGATCGTTTCCAGAAAATCATAGAAGCAAACCTGCCTCCATCTTTGCCCTCAGACTTTATGATTCACGCGGATAATTCCTCCTCACTGAAAGTCCTGCAAAAAAATTCGGTTTTCAATGCTGTGCGAATTGGCCTGCTCCAGTTCGGAGTTACTCCTCCCAGTCACAGTGCTCTCGCTCATCTTGAAGTGGAACCGGTGCTATCCTTTCACGCAAAACTTGCCCTGGTTAAGGACTTGCCTGCCCAAACATCCTTAAGCTACGGAAGACTTCACACCTTGGGTCGCGACTCAAGAATTGGCATTATCAGTGCCGGATACGGAGACGCAATCCCCTTACATTGTGGTAACCAAGCTTCCGCTCTTATTCGTGGAACCAGTTACCCGATTGTTGGCCGGGTAACCATGGACCAAACACTGATCGATCTGACCGATGCACCCTGGGACTTACAAAATGGAGAGGTGGTCACCTTCATTGGCGAACAAAAGAGCAACAAAATACCTCTGGAAACTCTGGCTTTCCATGGAAAAACAATCCCATGGGAACTGCTTTGTTCAATTACCAAAAGAGTTCCAAGAATTTACCTTACCAAGCGGGAATAGTGCTTAGGCGTCAAAGTTTGAATTAATCGAGTCAACAATCATGGAAAGCTTTTCCAAGCATTTTGCACGGTTATCATAAGCCTGTTGCCCGTCTTCCGGACAACCATACGGAGAAACCCATCCCATCCCCTTTTCCTCATGAATTTTGTGTACTTGTTTCATCCAGCTTTCAATTTTTTCCAGGTTTGAGAGTACACGATTGCCTTCTTTGGGGGGATCGAGGGGATTTCCATAAGGAACTCGTTGGACAACTTTACCACTCTCGTCCTTGGTCTCTTCCCATGCGATTTCGGCAGTTTTACAGGCTTCCCAAAAACGAATTTTAGAAAAATCAACACAACCATCAACCACTGCTTGGGCCATTGCTTCGATCTCCGGCATCGCTACTTCAGCAAAACTTTCATCTTCCTGGGGTTGAAAGTTTTTTTCCGCATTTATCAAAATTGAAGCTTTCTCATCTAAAGCTTTGGCCAATGCCTTGACCATTGAATAATTTATTTGTGCTTGCAGGTTGCCCTCCAGCATCAAATCTACCGCATCAAACGGTAATTCTTCCTCTTCCTTCTTTTGATCGGGATTTTCTTCCTCTTGGGTTGAATTACTCATGAATTAGATTATGTCATTTTTGATACCAAGGAATCAATGGGAATCCGACTCCATTTCGTTTTAAGTCAGTCAAACCATAAGAAATTAATAAAAATATGACTGGCTTTACAATTTTATGGTATTAAACCTAATTTTTTATTTATATTAAACTTTGTCATTTAAATTCTTGTCTTAATTACCTACCTTGCAACTATTTTAATGTAATCTAGCATGATTTCTTAAAGTAATCACTTTCTCTTCAAGCATCTGAAATCTTTCTGTATGTCCGCATGTTCTCATCATATTTTTGTCAGCATTTTACTAACTTTATCTTTTCTCCACTCTATTATCGCCTCCGAAAAAGTTTCCTTCAATAAGGACATCCGTCCTATTCTTTCAAACAAGTGCTTTTTCTGCCATGGGCCTTCCGAAAAGTCCCGAAAAGCCAAATTAAGATTAGATTTGGAAAACGAGGCTTTTAAAGAAAGAAATGGTTTTGCTGCCTTTGTTCGAAAAAGCTTGGATAAAAGTGAAGCATGGCATCGTATCAAATCCGAGGACCCGGATGAGGTCATGCCTCCTCCCGAATTTAAAAAAGAACTGACCAATTCAGAGATCAACACCATCAAGGCTTGGATCGAACAGGGTGCAGAATGGGAAGGCCACTGGGCATTCTTACCGGTCCAAGAGACCAGAGAGCCTAAAACCGGCCTTCCCCGTTGGGTTCGTAATCCCATTGATTCTTTTATTTTGGAAACGCTTAGCAAGAATGGTCTCCATCCATCTCCGGAAACAGATAGAAGGACGCTCATACGAAGGGTTTATTTCGATCTTACGGGGTTACCCCCGACTCCTGAAGAAACAAACGATTTTCTTTTGGATCATACCCCCAGTGCCTATGAGAAAATTGTGGACCGACTGCTGGCTTCGGATGCCTATGCGGAGCGGATGACCTTGGTTTGGATGGACGCTGCCCGCTATGGAGATACATCCGTTTTTCATGACGATGGTCCAAGAGACATGTGGCCTTGGCGAGACTGGGTACTCAATGCCTATAAAAATAACATGCCTTTTGATCAGTTCTCCGTGGAGCAGTTAGCCGGTGATCTCTTACCCAACGCTACGGAAGCCCAAAAGATTGCCTCCGGTTTTAACCGAAACCATGCAACCACCGATGAAGGTGGTGTGATTGCCGAGGAATTCCGGGTAGAATATGTGGTCGACCGGGTTAAAACCACGGGTAATGTCTGGATGGGCCTGACCATGGAATGTGCTCAGTGTCATGATCATAAATATGATCCGATTTCCCAGGAGGAATATTTTCAATTTTATGCCTTCTACAACAATAATGCTGATCCCGGGATGCAGACTCGCAGGGGAAATACCGCACCGATGCTGGAAATCGTATCCCCAGAGAGGAAGAAACAATTGGAAGATCTTACTCAAAAACAGAAAGATCTTGCGGCTAAAATGAATGCCAGGAAAAAACAAGCAACCCCTCAGTTTGCTAAATGGCTCCAGGAAGCAACCTCGAACCTGGAAGAATATAATAGTGCACAGGAACCCACCGGTTTGATTGCCCATCTTCCTTTGGATGAATTTATAGATAACAAAACCGTAGATCTGGTCCGAGAAACCAACGCCTGTCAATTACAGGGTAAGGCCAAAGTTGTTGGGCAGGCTAAATTTGGAGGAGGAATCAAAATTGAGGGTAATGGCTTTCTGGAAGTTAAGAATTTTGGAAATCTCGAGCATAATAAATCCTTTAGCTATGGAGCCTGGGTAAAAATCCCCAGAGAAAATTTTGGCGGGGCTATTTTTGCCAAAATGGATGAAGGGAACGGCTTTCGAGGCTACGACTTATGGATGGAAAAAGGAAAGGTTGGCTTACATGTAATCAATAAATGGCCCAGCAATGCCCTGAAGGTAGTAAGCAAAGCCAAAGCCCCCATTAAAAAATGGACTCATTTCTTTATCACTTACAGTGGAAATGGTAAGGAGGATGGGGTTGAAATCTATATTGACGGTAAAAAACAGGAGAAAACCATCCAAAAGGATTCCCTTAGCCAGACAATCATTACGGATAAACCATTACGCTTGGGCAGAAGATTCAATACCGCCCAGACCAACGGAGCCGAAATCGACGATGTTCGATTTTATTCGCGGGCACTCACCCAACAGGAAGTAGAGGTTCTCTCCGAATCGGATCCTATTTCACCTATCCTTGCGGTTGAGGAAAACAACCGCACAAGGGCACAGAAGGAAGTCCTGATTGCCCATTATTTCCAATCAAAAGACAAGCCGTACCAACAAATTTACAAACAGAAAAAAAGCACCGATAAATCCTTGGCTGATTTGCGTAGCAAGAAATTAACTTCCATGATCATGGGGGACAATCCACCAAACAAAAGACGTAAGACCTACCTGCTGATGCGTGGACAGTATGCTTCCCCGGATAAATCTAAGGAAATTCTACCCGACACTCCCGCCTTCCTGCCCCCGATGAAGGAGGATCTTCCCAAGAACCGGCTCGGCTTGGCTAAGTGGCTACTGGACAAAGAGCATCCTCTGACCGCGCGGGTTACCGTAAATAGGTATTGGCAAACGATTTTTGGTCGTCCTCTGGTTGCCACTCCCGGTGACTTTGGTTCCCAAGGCAGCTGGCCTACCCATCCTGACCTTTTATCCTGGATGGCTAAAGATTTCGTCGACCACGAATGGAATGTCAAGCGGACGATCAAACAAATGGTCATGAGTTCGACTTACCGCCAGTCATCCGTAACTAGACCTGAGCACCTACAAAAAGACCCCACTAATCTCTATCATGCCCGTGCTCCCAGATTTCGTTTAATGGGCGAATTTGTCCGGGACAATGCTCTGGCAGTAAGCGGGTTATTGAATCGTGAATTTGGGGGACCGGGGGTTAAACCCTACCAGCCATCGGGTCTCTGGGTTGAGGTTTCACTAAGTGGCAAACGTCGGTTTGTTCGCGACAAGGGAGAGAAATTATATCGCAGAAGTTTATACACCTACTGGAAACGCTCAGCTCCTCACCCCGGTCTTATGGCCTTTGATACTCCGACCCGTGAAACCTGTACTCTAGAAAGACAAAGAACCAATACACCCATGCAGGCTTTGGTAACTCTTAATGACGAACAATTCGTGGAAGCATCCCGTGCCTTTGCCCAAAGAATCCTGAAAAGTTCGGCCAAAACTTTTACGGATCGGGTAGACTGGGCTTTCGAAGTGGCCACTGGCCATCCAGCTAACGAATTGCGTAAACAAGTTTTCGAAGACACCTACAAGTATCAAAAAGAAAAATTTACTGCAGAACCCAACCGGGCGAAAGAATTACTTGAGGTTGGAGAAACACCTAGAGATACCAGTATCAATGCCAACGAACATGCTTCCTGGACAGTTCTTGCTTCCATGCTCCTTAATTTAGACGAAACCTTAAACCGAGAATAAATACAATGAATCCATCCGACTTGTATCAGGCACAGACCCGCCGACAAATGATTGGCTTAGGAGCCCGCGGACTCGGGGCCCTTGGAGCGGCAAGCCTTTTGAACCCGTCGATTCTTCAAGCCGCCACCAGCCAATCAAATAATGAATTTTCCGGAACTCTCCCTGGTCCGCACTTCAAACCTACGGCCAAAAAGATCATCTATCTGTTCCTTTCTGGAGGGCCATCACACATCGATATGTATGATTTTCACCCGAAAATGCGTGAAATCCATGGCACGGAGTTGCCCGACAGTATTCGTAATGGTCAGCGCATCACGGGCATGACCTCCGGTCAAAAATCTTTCCCTTGTGTTGCTCCGATGTTTGAATTTTCTAAGCATGGCCAAAATGGATCCTGGTTTAGTGAGATCATACCAAACATCGCCAGTATTGCAGACGATATGACCTTGGTAAAATCCGTTCACACGGAAGCCATTAATCACGACCCAGCCATCACCGCCATTAACACTGGTTCCCAACAACCCGGCAAGCCATCCATGGGAGCCTGGCTAGACTGGGGAATGGGTAGCCCAAACCAAAACCTCCCTGGCTATGTGGTGATGATTTCGAAAGGCAGGGGACAGTCACAAGCACTCTATGACCGTCTTTGGGGAAGTGGTTTTCTTCCATCCAAACACCAGGGAGTGAAATTCCGCTCTGCTGGTGATCCAGTGCTCTATCTTTCAAATCCGAATGGGATTTCTCGCGATATGCGTCGCAACATGCTCGATGGCATAGCCAAGATCAACCTGGACAAGAAAATGGATTGCGGCGATCTCGAGATCGATGCCCGAATTGCACAGTACGAAATGGCTTACCGTATGCAAACCAGCGTACCCGAATTAGTTGACCTGAAAGACGAGCCCAAACATGTACTTGAGATGTATGGAAAGGATGCAATGAAGAAAGGATCTTTTGCTCACAATTGTCTCATTGCTCGTCGACTTTCAGAACGAGGTGTACCCTTTATACAGTTATTTCATCGTGGATGGGACCAACATGGAAGTCTTCCATCCAAAATTCGTCAACAGTGTGAAGATGTCGATCAACCCGCTGCCGCCTTGGTCAAGGATTTGAAACAACGTGGCTTACTTAAAGACACCGTCGTCATTTGCGGGGGCGAATTCGGCCGCACCATTTACTCGCAGGGAAAACTGACCAAGGATAACCACGGACGGGACCACCATGGCCGTTGCTTCTCCATGTGGATGGCGGGAGGCGGTTTCAAGGCTGGCTTTGAATATGGCAAGACCGATGACTATGCCTACAATATTCTGGAAAATCCGGTTCATGTGAACGATTTGAATGCGACAGTTTTGCATGCCCTGGGCATCGACCATGAAAGGTTTACCTACAAATACATGGGCCTGGATCAGCGACTGACCGGGGTTGAGCACCCCAAAGTGGTCCCTGAGCTTCTTGCCTAAACACACTTCACTGCAAATTTAATTTATGCCTACCCGAAGGCATTTTAATTTTGACCCCTAGTCCCGGGTCGAACAAAAACATAGTGTGATTTCGGTGGCGGACGAAAGAAAAGCCTTATTGGCAGAATGGTTGGAACAAGATACTCCTTTTTCAGGTGGCTCTCTTGAAATTGCCTCTGCGGATGCAAGTTTCAGACGCTATTTCCGAATACAGTCAGGTGGGCATAAATTTGTTGTCATGGACGCCCCGCCTGATTTGGAAGACTCCCACCCCTTTGTAAAAATCGGTGAGTGGATGAAGAGCCAAAATATTCAGGTGCCTGAAATTTTTGCCAAAGACCTGACCAAAGGGTTCATGGTTCTGTCTGATTTTGGTGATTTTCATTTTCAGGATGCATTGGAAATTCAGAATCGTGATTCTTTGTACGAGCTGGCAATTGAAGAAATTGTGAGAATGCAGCGTAATTTATTGGATGCACAGAATAAATTACCCAGATTTGATCGATCCTGGCAAAAAAAAGAACTCGATATTTTCCGGGAATGGTGCCTCCCGCATCTCTCTGTGGAAGAGTATCAAAAAAGTACGGAGTCGTTAATCAAAGGGGTGGATTTGATTCCCAAAGCGTTTATGCATCGAGATTTCCATTGTCGGAATCTACTTCTATGTTCCGAAAATAAGCTCGGTATTATTGATTTCCAGGGGGCGATGTTTGGACCGGTCACTTATGACTTGGTTTCCCTCCTTCGTGATTGTTATGTGGATAATGAACCAGATTGGATTGATCAGCGGGTTCTAGAATTTCAAAAAAATCTTCAGGCGGCAGGGCTGCCATACGCAAATGTAAGTGAGGATGAATTCCTGATGTGGTTTGATCTTGCCGGTTTGCAAAGGCATTTAAAATGCGTGGGTATTTTTCATCGGCTTAAAATTAGAGACAATAAACCGGAATACTTAAAAGATGTACCCCGGGTTCTTCGTTACTGCAAAGAGGTCCTGAATCGACATCCTGATCTCAGGGACTTGGATAACTTGGTTAGCCAAGCCAGCATCTTGGATTAAATTTTATGAGAGCAATGATTTTAGCAGCCGGTTATGGCAAGCGTCTCCGACCCTTGACCGATCATACGCCCAAGCCCTTACTCTCTATCGGGGGAAAACCCATGATAGTTCATCATATTGAGAAACTCGCGGGTGCCGGAATTAAGGAAGTGGTGGTTAACCTAGGGCACCTCGGTTCGAAAATTCCGCAATCTCTGGGCAATGGGTCCACATGGGGATTATCAATTGAATATTCGGATGAAGGACCTGATCCACTCGAAACAGGTGGAGGTATGACCAAGGCTCTTCCTCTTCTGGGGTCTGAAACTTTTCTTTTAGTCAACGGGGATGTCTGGACTGACCTTGATTTTTCTTCAATTCCATCCTCACTAACCGGTGATGACCAAGCCATGCTTTTCCTGGTCGATCAACCAGGTTGGCGCGATAAAGGAGACTTCAAACTGGATGGCAATCGCGTACAGGAATCTGGTAGCCCCGACCTTCTATACGCCGGCATCGCGTTGTATCACCCATCCATTCTCGATGGAGCGAAAATCGAAAAATTTTCCATCATACCTCGTTTGAAAAAGGCGATTCAGGAAGATCGGGTAGCAGGCAAAAAGATCGTTTGCGAATGGGATGATGTAGGCACGCCCGAGAGGTTATCGGCTCTGCGCGAAAAACACGGAGAATAAATTCAGAAAGGCTTGCGGGAACCTCCCGGAACAAGATTTTCATTCATTGGTTGTGCTTCCGGTAAACCAAATTCGTTCACCACATAGGCGATCAGGTTTTTTAAGTCCCAATCAGCTAAATCTTTGGAAGCAGTTGCCATCACCCTACCCCATTCGTCTTTCGGATGATAACCCCTTTCTCCAGAGCGGAATTTACGCATTTGCTCAATAAAATACCAACCTTCCAGCTTGTCTAAGGCAGGTGATTTCAGCTTTCGGTTTCCTTCTGCCCGGTCACCATGACATTGGACACACCTTTGTTCATACATTTTTTGTCCCAGATTCTTGTCACCTTGAATCGTACGAATTGCAGGCTTTGGTTCCTTCTTGGCAAACCAGTTTGCCAGGTAAGCTATTTCTATCTGGTTTTCAATTTTCCGGGCTCCCACTCCCATAAGATACTCCGAACGGTTCTTTGGGTTCTGACCCCGCACCCCGGAATGAAATTTCTGGAGTTGTTCATACAGGTACCAATATTCCATCCCATCCAAAATAGGGCCACGCTGAGCCTCCTGCGTACCATGGCAAACCATACATTCGTTAACCTTAGCCAACATCTCCGATTCAACCAAAACGGGAGACACCTCTTGCTTTACTTTGGAATTGGGTTCCTGCCTGTTCACGCAACCCAAAAAAAGAAAGATGAACAAAGTGTTCAGCAGAATTTGGACATGGCTTGCTTTCACAATGATCTTTCTAATGGCCCTGAAATCAGGGACAAGCGAATAGCATGGCTGTTATCTATTCTTTACGACTTGGATTGTCTGTTGCATCATAGCTATATGCCTAAAATCAGGACGCAATCGATCAGCAAAACTTTCCCGGATGGCACCCAAGCTCTTCATTCCGTTAACCTGGAAATCCATGATGGAGAACTCTTGGCACTGGTTGGCCCATCCGGTTGCGGGAAGACCACCTTACTTCGCATTTTCGCAGGTCTGGATACAGCCACTGAAGGGGAAATATTCTTCGATGAGAGTGAGATCTCAAAACTTCCCCCGGATCAAAGGGATTTAGGTATGGTCTTTCAAAATTACGCTCTCTTTCCGCACCTTACTGTTTTCAAAAATATATTGTTGAGTCTGGAAAAAAGTAATTTGTCAAAAATCGACAAAGAAGAACAGGTTCAAAAGGTTGCCCATAGTCTCGGCCTTGCCGACCTACTGATGCGTAAACCATCCGAGATCTCGGGTGGGCAAAGACAAAGGGTAGCACTGGCCCGGTTGCTAGCCCGCAATCCGTCCATTCACCTACTCGATGAACCCTTAAGCAACCTGGACGCCAACCTCCGCTTAGAAATGCGCCAAGAATTGGCGGAGCTTCACCAAAAGCATCAAAAGACCACCCTGTTTGTGACGCATGATCAAGTGGAAGCCATGACTCTAGGTCAACGAATTTGCCTGCTCAATCAAGGATCAGTTGAGCAAATGGGCACCCCACAGGAACTTTACGATTCACCCAAGAATTTATTTGTTGCCGAATTTTTTGGTATGCCATCGATTAATTTAATTCATGGAAGCATCGAATCAAAATCCAATGAAGAACAGGCGATTTTCAACTCCAGAGACGCAAACCTTAGCCTTCCGTTGCCTCCGGAAATTCAACCTTCCACGCAAAAAGTAATTCTTGGCATTCGGTCTGAAAGTATTTTTCTGATCGAACATTCGCCTAAGAATTTATTTCTGATTCATCGCATCGAATATCTTGGAGACTCGCAAGTTTCTTATCTCGATGCGGATGAATTGGAAATCACATGCAAACAGCCTTCCTTTGACATTAACCCGGCTGATAAAGTGGGAATCAAAGTCAACTGGAACCATGTCCACTGGTTTGACCCCGCAAATGGGCAGCGAATTCAACTGATTGAGAGCTGAGAAAGGGCCGTCCGCATCTTTCTAAAAAACAGGGCAAAGAGTAAAACAATGGGAATAAAAGAGAGGGCGGCCGCAGCCATACCAATCGATTCAGGTGCCCGGTGACTGACATCACTCAATTTGGCCAAAGCCAAAGGTAAGGTTAGCGAACTATCATCCAAAAGCAGAAGAACCAACAAGTGTTCCTGCCAGCACAAAGCAAAATGAAGCAGAAAATAAGTAACCATGCTTGGTGCAAAAAGTGGGATTACCAACAAGAATGACCGTAATGGACTAAAGCCTTCCAGTCTTGATACTTCCATTAATTCAACCGGGAGCTTACTGAATGACTGGGAAAAGAAGACCACCCCCAACCCACTGGCGATTCCACATAGGACTAAGGAAAAGGAATTACCCGTCCAACCAAGCCAATGTAACCATTCAAAAACAGGCACCACCAACGCTTGCCTGGGGATAAGAATAATTAAAAGGGCAGCTCCGATCAAAAATGCTTTGGAACGAAAAGAATACATGGCTAAGACAAAACCGGCTAAAGCTGAAACCAAGGTAGCCAAAAGAGCTTGTGCTGTCGCAATAAAGACCGATTGCCACAGACTTCCTGTAAAATCAATAAATTTACCATCAAGCAACATCCTGTAGGCCTGTCCGTCAAATTCCTCGGGGAGTAATTGAGTGGGTAGGTAAATTTCTTGATTGGTCTTGAAAGAGGAAAAAAACATCCATGCAAATGGATACAGGCTCAATAAAACAAAACCAACAAGCACGAGGACTGAAAGGAGACGACTCATGACCTTGTTTGAAGGAAGCGTAGTCTTAAAATCGAAAACAAGAATCCTGCGACAATGGGTGCCACTAAAAGACTCATCGCGGTTGCCCCGGGAAGATCAAATCGGCCTGATCCACCAGGGAACGCAACCTGGTAGACATAGGTAACAAGGAGTAAACCTGAATCCAGTATCCCCCCTGATCCGCCCAGAAGGGTGTAGGCGCCAGAAAAGGAAGCTACCCCATCGACTATCAAAAAAACCCCAGCAAACAGGGCAAGATTACGAACCCCGGGCACCAGAATTAAACGCATACGGGACAGAGATTTCATACCCTCGAGCTTGGCCACCTCAAAATGCCAGGATGGGATACCTTCCAGTGCACACAGAAAAAACAAGGTAACCACACCCGTCCATCGCCAAACGGATTGCAAGACCAAGGATGGCATGATGAAATCCGGATCCATCATCCAATTGATTGGGTCAAGACCAAGCGGTATAATTAGGTATTGATTCAACGCGCCCTCTCTTCCATGAAAAAAAAGATAGAATAATTTCGACATAGCCCCCGGTAAGGCGAGCCCTGGGATAAGCAAACAAAAAGCGAGCGTTCCCCGATAGAGTCTTGGCAGTTCAAAGAGACCAACCGCCAGAACAAAAGCCAGCGGGATAATACAAATAACCGAACCTAAAACATAATATAAGGTATTAGACAAAGCCTTGTGAAATTTTGGATCTGAAATGATTCTTTCAAAATTTTCGAGACCCACATATTCAATTTCTGTATTCTCAGAAGTTGCGAATCCTGAATCTGGGTTTTGCAAGGCAAGATCTACCCCCAAAAATAAGGGAACTACCCAAAACAAGACCCAAAGGGCTAAAAAAGGGAGCAACAGCGGGAAAAGGCGACGGAAGCTTTCTTGAGGAAGTCCGTTCATGGAAAAAGTTTAAATCTTCTACCTTTTACCCCAGGACTGTTTCATGGCATCGCGATACTGCGAAATCGCTTCCTGTGGGGAAAGTGCACCAAACATCACAGAGCCGAAATAATTTTCCTGCATCAAAAAGATAGCCTGCGGACGACGTGGATCAACCACCACGGGTGGTATCTCTCCAGCCAATTCAACCAGAAGATTTCCCATGGATTGCTTAAAATAAGGATGTTTATGGAGTAGAGCTTTATTTTTCCATGCTGGCAAATAAGCGGGAAAACTATTTCCCTGAAGAAATCTCTCTGCATTTGACTCCTTATTTTTCATCACAAATTCCAAAAACTTCCAGGCTAGGTCTTTCTCTCTGGTCGCTTTACATATCATTAATCCCTGTCCCGCAAAGGTGGCTGTTCGAGGACCCAACTTGCCATCTTCTCCCCGCCATGTGGGAAGAGGCATCATCCCCCAAAGTCCTTCCATACTCGGGGCAAACTGCTGAAAGAGATCCAAACCATACCAATCCGCCCCGGCAACGCAAAGAACTTCTCCCGTCTCTAAATCCCCGCTAAAAAAAACGGGATCAAAGATGGATCCACGATCCGGCATCACGGCGATTTGAGCCTGTGACATCTCTGCGAATTCCTGCAGAACATCAATCGCCACTTTTTCGTCGGGCAAAAACTCGCCTTTCTCATCAAAAAGATCGCTCCCTTTTTGCCGGAGAAGCACATCAAATAAGGTACCATCAAGAGCCAACAACCGTTGACCTCGGGAAGCCTGCAATTCCTCTCCAATGATCGCCATGTCTTCCCAAGTTTGAAGTTCTTCAGGTTTTATTCCAAATTCTTCAAATAAGTCTTTTCGGTAATAGAGCATCATCGCACTTAACGATTGGGGCAGACCAAGCAGTTGTTTTTTATAAGTAAAAACCTCTAATCTTCTGGGATGTAAAGTTTTATCCAATTTGGACTTCTTTGCTAAATCCGTCAGATCTAGGAATGGACTAGGACCAGTGAGAAAAACTCCGAAAAAAGTCTCATCCAATTGCACCATATCTGGAATGCCCTCACCGGTACGCAGAGCGACCCCTAGTTTATCAGGCATTTCCCGAAATCCATAGGCTTTCACTTCTAGTTCAAAATCCTTACTTTTTTTGGCAAACAAATCCGCCATTTTTTCATAGTACATCTGATCCTGAAATGAACTGATCCATAATTCTAGAATTTTGGCTTCACATAGCGGAAAGAATGAGAGTAAAAGTGCCACTATGAAGACTAGTTTTTTAACAATTACTGACATGTTCGAAGGCAAGATTATAGGTGAGTAATATATGGCTGATTTCGTATTTTCCGAAATATATGAAATACAATATAATTAAGCGAACTATTTAAATTAAAAATATTGTAATATAATCTGGATTTCGGTTAAGTACTATCTACACCTTTTCAACTAATCTTTAAAATGCCCTATTGCCGATTATTTTCTCAGACATTTTCTGTAAAAAGGTGCGTTTTCCTTTGCTTGTCTTTTTATTTTTTACTTACGACAAAGGTTTGGGGTGATGCCAACAACACTAAGTTTGTTGTTAGTTCCGGTTTTTTTTCTGATCCATATTATATAATAACTTTTGAAAGTAACGGGTCTGTCGTCGACTTTGATCAATACAAACTCCGCAAAGGAAATA